>CAUTGQ010000082.1:0-5680 GCA_963538075.1 uncultured Atopobiaceae bacterium | reverse complement strand
GCAGCAGGGTATGACTCTTGATATGTTCCTGGCTGCACGCGGTATCAAGACTGATGACTTTATCGCTGATCTTCGTGTTCAGGCTGAGGAGCGCGCACGTCAGTCCCTGGCTCTTGACGCAGTGGCTGCAGAGCTCAAGTTTGAGGCAACTGAGGATGACATCCGTGCAGAGTTTGAGCGCGCTGGTGTTCCTAACGTTGAGGCTGCAATTGAGGAGTGGCGCAAGGCTGGCCGTCTTCCTGCAATTCGCGAGTCCATCCGTCGCTCTAAGGCTCTTGACTGGCTGCGTGATAACGCAACCGTCACCGTTGTCGACGAGATTGCTGAGGCTGCAAAGGAAGAGCAGAAGGCAGAGAAGAAGCCTGCTAAGAAGGCTCCTGCTAAGAAGAAGGCAGCTAAGAAGGACGAGGACGCAGAGAAGGACGCTGAGTAGTCCGCAACTGGTTGGGTTTCTCGCCAGAAAGACTGCGCTAAAAGTTGCAGTTACTTTGAATTTTTCATACCCCGGGTTAGAGACATGCTTCCCGGGGTATGTTTCTAAGGAAAGACTTTTGAAGGAGGATTATGCATTATCCAACAAACATTCCAACTATTCCGTATGTTATTGAGCAGACTCCTCGTGGTGAGCGTAGCTATGACATCTACTCCAGGCTGCTCAATGATCGTATTGTTTTCTTGGGAGAGCCTGTAACGCGCGATTCTGCAAACCTAGTTATTGCACAGCTTTTGCACCTTGAGAGCCAGGATCCAGACAAGGATATTTCTCTCTACATTGACTCTCCTGGTGGAGACGTTTATGCAGGTCTGGGTATCCTTGATACCATGAACTTCATCAAGCCTGATGTTTCTACTATCTGTGTTGGTATGGCAGCATCAATGGGCGCAGTTCTTCTTGCAGCTGGTGCAAAGGGTAAGCGTCTTGCGCTTCCTAACTCTATGGTTATGATTCACCAGCCATCCAGTGGCGTTCAGGGCCAGCAGACTGACATTCAGATTGTTGCAGATGAGACAAAGTGGATTCGTCAGCGCATCAACGAGCTGCTTTCGGATTATACTGGACAGCCTATCGAGAAGGTCAATGCAGACACCGAGCGCGATAATTATCTTCGTGCACAGGAGGCTTGTGACTACGGTCTGGTTGACCGCGTTATCTCTTCTCGTAACGACCAATAATTGTTCTCGTATTGAGGGTTTAAGTTATGGCTAATGACCAGAACTTCTCGCCTTTTGGCGGATTAGATGAGATGCACTGTTCTTTCTGCGGAAAGAGCAGGTCGCAGGTAAATAAGCTTATTCAGGGTCCTGGTGGAGTCTGCATTTGTGATGAGTGCGTCTCTACCTGCTCGGATATGATTGATGAGTCTCTTGGCTTTGATGAAGAGTCAGAGATTGAGACTCACTCTGATGAGCCTGTTATCAAAGACCTGCCAACTCCACATGAGATTTACGATGAGTTGTCTCAGTATGTAATGGGCCAGGAAGATGCCAAGCGCGCAATGTCGGTTGCAGTGTACAACCACTACCGCCGTATTCTTTCGGGCAACGATGAGCCTCAGGAAGGCCAGGAGGATGTTGAAATTGCAAAGTCCAACATCTTGCTGCTAGGCCCAACCGGTACTGGTAAAACGCTGCTTGCTCAGACGCTTGCTCGTTTTCTTGAGGTGCCATTTGCTATTGCTGACGCAACAACCCTTACCGAGGCTGGTTACGTTGGTGAAGATGTCGAGAACATCCTGCTTAAGCTCATCACTGCCGCCGATGGCGATGTTGAGCGTGCTCAGGTAGGTATTGTCTACATCGATGAGATTGATAAGATTGCTCGTAAGGCCGAGAATCTCTCTATTACTCGTGACGTCTCTGGTGAAGGCGTTCAGCAGGCACTTCTGAAGATTCTTGAGGGTACCGTTGCAAGTGTTCCTCCAACAGGAGGCCGTAAGCATCCTCAGCAGGAGCTTATACACATTGATACCACCAATATCTTGTTTATTTGTGGCGGCGCTTTTGTTGGACTGGATAAGATTGTTGCTGATCGTATTGGTAAAAAGGGAATTGGCTTTAACTCTGACGTTGCTCAGAATGTCAAAGAAGGCGAGTCTGAGCTTATTGCAAAGGTAATGCCTCAGGACTTGCACAGATTTGGTATGATTCCAGAGCTTTTAGGACGTATTCCAGTTATTACTTCTACCCGTGAGCTTGGTGAGGAGGATCTGATGAGCATCCTCACAGATCCAAAGAACGCTCTTACCAAGCAATATAAGCGTATGTTTGAGCTTGAGGGAGTAGACCTGGAGTTTACCGAGGATTCACTCAGAGAGATTGCCAAGAAGGCTTTAGCCCGTGGTACTGGAGCTCGTGGTCTTCGTGCAATCTGTGAATCCACGCTGCAAGAGACCATGTTTGATCTGCCATCAGATTTGGATATCACCAAGGTTGTAGTTACTCCAGAAAGTGTTGGCGGAGAACATGCTCCAGAAATCATTAGGGGCAAAAAGAAATAACTCGCATAGCAATAAAAAAGGAGGTCGAAAGACCTCCTTTTGCGTTACAGATTGCCACCACCAAGCTTGTTGTATGACGTAATAACTTTGGTGCGGGTTTTGGTGCCTGGTGGGAAAACAGTGTCAAACAACGGCATCAAGCCGCGGAAAAGAACACCACTTTGCACGCGGTGAGAAAGACCTCTTACCGTACGTCTTGACTCTTCAAGCTGTGAACGAAGTTCCTCAAGATAAGGGGAGCGACGAGCATAGAACCAGAAAAGGCCTGCAAGGTCTGAGTTTGGATAGAGCCAAGGCCTATTGTCTGGTCCTGCAAAATGCGCAATACAGATATTCTTTCGAGCCTCTTCGTATTCTTCTCGCACGTCTTTTGGTGCCTGAGCAACAATGTGATCACGGCGGAGGAATTGCCAGTCTACTAGGTAATTCCATTTCATATTAATACGGAGATAATGGCCATTTACAAACCTGTTAAGAACATCTTGGTCAAGCCAGCGCCATGCACGCATGGTTGAGACCTTTAGAAACTCTTCAGGAGAAATCTGCTTTCTAATCTCTTCAAGGTTCATCAAAATGACGCCTGCCTGGAAGTAATCGTGAGGATCATCCATGCCCAGCTCATTTTTGAGGTAGGGACCAACTGTGGCATCATAGCCATCAATCTGACCAATAGTATCAGCGTCGCGTGTAGCACCTACCAAGTATCCTGTGACATCGATATCGTAGAGCTCTGCAATATCGGTATTAACCACCAGGTCAGAGTCAAGGTAGATGGCTTTGTTGACGTTAGGAAGCAGTGAGGGAGCAAGTAGTCTGTAGTAAGTTTCTGGTCTAAAGTGACCATGATGAGGAAGCTCAATATCACCAAGAGCAGCGTCAACATCTAAGAAACCAACATGGACGTTATCAACAAGCTGAGCCTGACGAGTAAGCGTAATCATGCTGGTAGGAGTGAGGTCACGAGTCAAAACAATGATATCGTAACGACGCGCTGGATTGACGTTTTCAATGATGGATTGAATTGCTACAGATAAATACGGCACAAAGTTATCGCTGCAGGCAAATACAAGCACAACGTCATTAAGAGCAAGACCCAGCTCATCGGATGAGCTTGCAAGCATTGCTCCAGAAAGTTGCGCTCTGCCAGTTCCAACAAGGCGTTGTGTGGGTATTTTACGTAATCTTCTCATACGTAAGACTTTAACACTTAGACGCCAAAAACGCCTGCTGCGTTTGCCATTACTTCAGTTTGCACAGAGTATCCACGGGCCTCGCTAAGACTGCTAAGCGCGCGTTTCAGGCTCTCCACAATGTCCGCCGTGCCAATATTCGTCTGATCACTGGAGGGAAGGTCAGTCTCGGTAAGGAGTTTATCTTTTGGGTAGACCTTAGCGTATTCACGGCCACGCTTAGTCTTTAGGCTCATCTCACCAACAGAGAACCAACAGCCGAGCTTAATAGCCCTTTGGAGCTCTTCTGAGCTACCGCTAAACCAATGGATGATAGGAACACACTCTTGAGCGGCTCCTGTCTGCTCAAGGATGTCTAGCACCGTATCAACGCTTCTCACGGTATGCATCGAGAGTACCCGAGGCTTGCTGTCTTGAGAAAGATTTGCAGCGCGTTCACAGATCTTTGTAAAGGCCTTAACCTGTAGTTCTTGCAATCCATCAACACAATAGCGAGAAGAAAAATCTAGTCCGATCTCTCCAATGTAAGGCGTCTGCTCCATCAGTTCTAGCAGGAGATCTATATCTTTTTGAGTAACGCGTCCATCAGAGATATACCAGGGATGTGCTCCAAGTCCCACACGGATGTTGTCTTGCGTAAGCTGAGGAGCAAGTTC
The DNA here is from genome assembly GCA_963538075.1 of uncultured Atopobiaceae bacterium. Taxonomy (GTDB): domain Bacteria; phylum Actinomycetota; class Coriobacteriia; order Coriobacteriales; family Atopobiaceae; genus Lancefieldella. The sequence goes on along the minus strand of CAUTGQ010000082.1, from coordinate 1,336 downwards.
TAGGTAGTCGTGAGGAGTAACACCGCAGGTAAAGAAACCTAATCCGGCGTCATGGGAACTTCTCGCTACATTGAGTGGAGAGTCCATAAGATTGGCATGGACGTGTGCATCAAAGTATGTGAGGTTACTCATGACCAAGTCCTGACAAATGCAAAATAACGTCTGAGGCAATCATCTGTCCCATAATAGGAGGGTAGTAGGACATAGTGCCTAGCTTGGCAGATTTGCCCGTTGCGCCCTCTGGTGCAAAAACTGGTCGCGCTGGCTCAGGGGAGTAGAGCACACGGAAGTCAGCAAGTCCACGCTTCTTGGACTCTTTTCTCATTACCCTTGCAAGAGCATCGGTATGCGTTTTTGAAAGCGTAGTAATTTCCAGAAGTTCTGGATGGATTTTATTGCCGCCGCCCATACTGGAGATGAGGTAGATATCGTTTTTCTGACACCATGCCACAACAGCTAATTTGGCAGAAATGGTATCAATAGCATCAACTACAACATCTGGTTTTGGAAGAGCAGAGAGCTGCTCGTCAACGTTGTCTTTAAGCAAAAACGCGTCAAGGGTGACCACGTGAGCGTCTGGATTAATGTCCAGAATCATCTCTTTGGTAACGTCAACTTTTCTTTTTCCAATGGTGCTCACATAGGCAATAGCCTGTCTATTAAGGTTGGATGCTTCTACTGCATCAGCATCAACTAAAACAAAGGAACCCACACCGCCTCTGGCCAGCGCCTGAACACAGTTTGAGCCAACGCCACCAAGACCTAAGACCATGACGCAGGAATTTTGAATTTGCCCAAGGCGATCTTTTCCCAGGACAAGTTCGAGTCGAGCCGTGGCTTCAGGAATTGTGGCAGACATAGAGCTCCTCATAAAATGTATCTGCAGATAGTATTTATTGTTCAAGAGTATAGAGGGCCTTAAAGTACTGATTTTGTTGCATAAGTTCCTCAAACGAACCCTTTTCGATAATACTACCTTCCTTCATTACAATAATTTCGTCAAATTTTTTCAGCTGAGCTTCCTCTAAGTTGTGTGTAATAACTAGGCGTAATGTGCCTGTGAGATTTGTTATTGAATTTATAATTTGGTCAGTAGTTGAATGGTCAAGTGCTGATGTAGCTTCATCAAAAAATAGAACTTTAGAACCTTTTAACAAACTTCTTGCAATACAAATTCTTTGACGTTCGCCACCAGAAAGGTTTGAACCTGCTTCACCACATTGATAGCTCAGTTTATTTTGTTTAATGAAATCTGTAAGACCGGCCTTTTCACATGCTTGAGAAATAGCATCTTTTGAGTGGTTTTCGAACATAGTAATGTTGTCTTCAATTGATG
>CAUTGQ010000081.1:0-5765 GCA_963538075.1 uncultured Atopobiaceae bacterium | reverse complement strand
ACCCGAGTGGCAAAGAAGCTGACCACTATTCCAATGGGATATGTACTTGATACACCTTCGGGCTCTCTCAAACGTCTTCTTGTCGAGAAAATCGATAGCATTGAAACCACACTTGCTCATGCAGTTCCAGAGCTCACTTCAAACCTTACTGCTGCATTTGCAGTCTTTGTCTATCTGATTATTTTAGATTGGCGTCTTGCTCTTGCTGCATTGCTTACCATTGTTGTAGGACTAGCGTGTTTATCAGGCATGATGAAAGACTATGAGTACTGGTATCAGAATACTATCGTAACCGGCAAAGAGATGAATAACGCCTCAGTTGAGTACGTGTCAGGAATTGAGGTAATTAAGGCTTTTGGACAGTCGGCAAGTTCTTACGAGAAGTTCTCTAGAGCTGTTTACGCCTCCGCCCATGCTTTTATTGATTGGATGAGCCACTGCCAAATCTGGCAGGATGCCATGTTGTCGATTGCTCCAGCAACACTCGTAACAGTATTGCCTTTGGGATGTTTATTTGTGCTCCAGGGGAGTCTTTCTCCTTCTACGTTTGTCATGTGCGCAGTGCTTTCTCTAGGTATTTTTCAGCCGCTCTTTGAAGCAATGAGCTTTATGGATTCTCTTGCACAGGTAGGTTCTGTTGTTAAAGAAATTTCTGAGGTTTTAAATTACCCTGATCAGGTGAGAGCTGATGTCCCTTGTCGCTTGAGGGTACAGAAATTAAGCTGAGCGATGTTCGCTTCTCCTACGGAAGCAATGAGGTGATCCATGGGATTACTTTAGACATTGAGCCAGGACAAGTTACAGCACTTGTTGGCCCAAGTGGATCAGGTAAATCTACTGTTGCTCGGCTTATCGCAGGTTTCTGGGATCCGAATAAAGGATCTGTTTCTATTGGAGGACAAGATATTCGCTCCTGCAGTCCATCTCAACTTGCAAACCTCGTAGCTTATGTTGACCAAGATAGTTACCTTTTTGATGAAACCATTATGGAAAACATCAGAATGGGCAAAAAAGATGCCACCGATGATGAGGTTATTGCCTGCGCAAAAGCCTCTGGCTGCCACAACTTCATCCAATCACTCCCTCACGGCTATCAAACGGTTGTAGGAGGCTCAGGTGGACACCTTTCTGGCGGAGAACGCCAGCGTGTAGCAATTGCACGAGCCATGCTCAAAAATGCGCCAATCATTATGCTGGATGAGGCAACAGCTTACGCGGATCCAGAATCTGAAGCAGAGGTTGAATCTGCAGTTGCAAAGCTGGTATCTGGTAAAACTCTGGTGGTTATTGCGCATCGTCTTTCCACCGTACAAAATGCCGACAAAATTGTTGTTGTTAACGATGGCTCTATTGAAGCTGAGGGTACGCATAATCAGCTTATGGAGACATGCCCGCTCTATGCAACCATGTATCGCGCTCATATCGGCGCACTCGACGAGGCTTAAGGAGGGGAGTAGCAATGTTATCTGTCTTAAAAATGTACTTCCAATTTGGAAGTTCTTATCGCCAGAAACTCCACAAGGGCCTTTTCTTTACCGTTCTTGGTTGTCTCTTTGAAGGAGTGCAAATAACAGCGCTTTGGATAGTTTTTACTGCTCTTACTACGGATACACTTTCAACTCAGACGATAGTTTCTGCACTGGGAGTTATGCTTCTGAGCATTATAGGAACGTTTGTCTGCGCTCATTTTAAGAGTGAGAATTTCTGTGACGCTAATTTCAGTATGGCTGGCGCTAAGCGTGCGGAAATTGGAGATACGCTGCGCCGTTTGCCCATGGGTTATTTTAACGAGAATAGCCTTGGAGAAGTAACAGCTGTTATGACCAATCAGCTAGATGTAATGCAAAATCTTGGCGGCTTGCTCTATATGATGGTTTTTGGTGGTTTGGCCTTAACAGCAATTATTGTTGCGTTCCTGTTTGTATTTTGTTGGCAACTAGGTCTTATAACTGCAGCTACATTTGCTCTTTTCTGCATAACTATGGAACTCTTGCAGGCCTATGTGCGTAACGTATCAGATAATTACGTAGCTGCTAATACCACCTTAATTAGCTCTGTTCTTGAATATGTCCGCGGCATCAGTGTAGTTAGGGCGTTTTCTCTTATTGATGATGCTGAAGGAAAATATGCCAAAGCAGTTGATGATTGCCGTGTTCAAGCGCTCAAACTTGAGCTTAAGGCGCTTCATTTCTCTGTTCTGCAGATGGTTATCTCTAAGGCCACGAGCATTATTATGTGTCTGGTATCAGTTGGTCTATGGCTATCTGGAACACTTGATACAGCTACTTGTTTAACCGTAGTGGTTATGTCGTTTATGTTATTCAGCCGTCTTGAATCCGCTGGTCGTTTTTCAACTATTCTGCGTAACATTGAAATTGCAATGGAGCAAACAAACGCCATTCTCGCCACTCCCGCAATGGACGAGGGAGAAGGTTTGGAGAAAGCGGATTCTTACGATATTGAACTTTCTCATGTATCGTTTGGCTACGATGACAGGCAAATTCTTGACGATGTGAGTCTCTCGATTCCTGCAGGTACTTCTTGTGCCATCGTAGGTCCAAGCGGATCAGGCAAGACAACGCTTGTTCGTTTGATTGAACGCTTCTGGGATGTGAATACAGGTCAAGTGACACTTGGTGGACGCGATGTGCGCGACTATAAGGTTGACGCCTTGCTCCAAAATTTCTCTACCGTATTTCAGGGAGTATTCCTTTTTGATGACACTATTGAGAACAACATCAAGTTTGGCAATCCAAGTGCAACTCATGAGCAAGTAGTTGACGCAGCTAAGCGTGCCTGTTGTGAAGAGTTTATCCAGGCATTACCTGAGGGATACGAAACACGCTTAGGAGAAGGTGGCTCAATGCTTTCTGGCGGCGAGCGCCAGCGTCTTTCTATTGCGCGCGCTATCTTAAAAGATGCGCCAATCGTAGTACTTGATGAGGCAACGGCTAATGTTGATCCAGAAAACGAGCTTGAACTTCAGCGTGCAATCGCAGAGCTCACAAACTCTAAGACCGTTATTATGATTGCCCATCGCCTAAAGACGGTGCGTAAAGCAAATCAGATACTTGTCTTGGATAAGGGTCGTATTGTGCAAAGAGGCACTCACGAATCACTGATGGCAGAAGGCGGCATCTACGCTGATTTTGTTAACATGCGCGAGAAAACCGTCGGCTGGAAAATTGCCTAACTGCTGGTAAGACGCTAAAAATATCCCACGTAAAAAATATGCACCCAAGCTTGTGCTTGGGTGCATATAACGTTAAAGCTGAAATGCGGTTTACTGAACCTGGCAAATCATAGCAACATTAGTTGAAGTGGTGTAGTCACCAAGACGTGGGCTGGTATGAGGATCACCAGCAGTCAGAACAACAATATCGCCAGTCTCTACAACGCCAACTTCTTTTGCAACGTTCAGAGCGTTGTACATGGTGTTAGAAAGTGTGCCCTGCTCAGAGGTCTTGAATGCATAGACGCCCCAATAGAAGCAAGTGCGACGAACTGCCTCATCGGATGGAGACATTGCATACAGAGGACGCTTTGGACGGAAGTTAGAAACAAGGCGAGCGGTACGGCCAGAGTGTGTTGGGCAGATGATGCACTTTGCGTCAACACGGATTGCCATATCAACTGCAGCAAAGCCAGTAGCGCCGTTGACGTTCTTAAGGCCCTCACGCTGGTGATAGACATCCTTGACTGGCAGGTACTTCTCGGTCTCCTTGCAGATGGAAGCCATAGTCTTTACAGCCTCAACAGGATACTTACCAGCTGCAGACTCACCAGAAAGCATGACGCAGTCAGTGCCGTCGTAGATTGCGTTAGCAACGTCGGTAACCTCTGCACGGGTTGGGCGAGGGTTACGAATCATAGAATCAAGCATCTGAGTTGCGGTGATGACAGGCTTGTAAGCATCGTTGCACTTCTTGATGACAGTCTTCTGGATGTGAGGAACCTCAGCTGCAGGAACCTCAACACCAAGGTCACCACGGGCAACCATGATGCCATTAGAAGCTGCAAGAATCTCGTCGAAGTTCTTTACGCCAAGAGCAGACTCAATCTTAGGGAAGATCTGTACGTTAGGAGTGCCCATCTCACGGCAGATGTTGCGGATCTCTTCAACTGCAGCACCATCACGGATGAAGGAAGCAGCAATTGCATCAATACCAAGCTCGCAGCCAAACATAATGTCTGCGCGGTCCTGCTCAGTGACGGAAGGAAGGCCAATGTTGACGTTAGGAACGTTTACGCCCTTCTTCTCGCCAAGCTCACCACCGTTGATGATCTTGCAGTGCATGTCGGTGCCCTCAACGTGATCAACCTCAAGACCAATGAGGCCGTCATCAATAAGGATGATAGAGCCCTTCTTGACCTCTTTTGGAAGATTCTTGTAGTCAAGCGAGAAGCGCTGAGCATTACCAATGACATCATCATCGGTAGTTACAATGACGGACTCACCAGTAGTAAGGGTGACCTTCTTGCCATCCTCGAGAAGACCGGTGCGAACCTCAGGACCCTTTGTATCAAGCATGATAGCAATAGGAATACCAAGCTCATCAGAGATAGAACGAACGCGACCAATCATAGTACGGTGATACTCATGGCTACCGTGCGAGAAGTTAAAACGTGCGACGTTCATGCCAGCAAGAATGAGCTCACGAAGAACCTCATCACTTTCTGTAGCAGGACCCATAGTACAAACAATCTTGGTCTTTTTGCGAGCCATATCTCTCCTTTTCATAGGAATTGAAATCACATTCAGATATCAATAGTAACCGTTTTTGAACCGATTGTTTCTCTGGCGCTTAGCAAACCACACTTTTATCAACGTAGTCAGTGCCCTCAGCAAAAGCAGTTGCATTATCAAGCGTAACCTGAGCAATCTGAGAAAGTGCCTCATGAGTAAAGAATGCCTGGTGACTTGTCATGACTACGTTAGGGAAGGAGCAAAGGGTAGAAGTAACTGAGTCAAAGACCTCAGCACCACGGTCCTTATAAACGTTTGGATTTTCTTCTTCATAAACGTCAAGGCCACAAGCACCAATCTTGCCAGAAAGAATGCCGCGAATAAGAGCCTTGGTGTCAATAAGTCCTCCGCGACCAGTATTAACGAGAATGACGCCATCTTTCATCTTTCCGATGGTCTTATCGTTAATCATGTGATAGCTCTCATCATTCAAGAAAGCGTGGAGTGAAATAAAGTCCGAACGCTCCCAGAGCTCATCGTAGCTGACATATTCATCAACAACGTGTTCGTCATTGACAAGGCTCATATTTGGATAGAGGTCTGCACCAAGGACATGCATGCCAAAGCCTTTGCAGATACGGCAAAGTGCCGCGCCAATACGACCAGTTCCAACAATTCCAGCAGTTTTACCGTGAAGTGTATCGCCAACAAGGCCAACAAGCGAGAAGTTATTCTCGCGAATTCTGATATAACCACGGTGAATACGACGGTTAGCGGCAAGCGCAAGACCCATTGCATGCTCTGCGATTGCCTCAGGGGAGTAAGCAGGTACGCGTGTAACGGTAATGCCAAGGTCTTTAGCTGCGTTAACGTCAACAGCATCAAAGCCAGCGCAGCGCATAAGCAGAAGCTTAACGTCAAAGCCTGCAAGAATCTCAAGGGTCAGAATTGAGGCGTCTGCGTTAACAAAAGCGCAGACAGCGTCATAACCCTTGGCAAAGCCCGCGGTCATAGGCGTAAGGTTTGACTCAATGTAGTCGATTGAGATGTCTGGATACTTTGGAAGCTCAAGGTTGAA
>CAUTGQ010000080.1:0-5827 GCA_963538075.1 uncultured Atopobiaceae bacterium | reverse complement strand
CTCGTTGTTGTAGAGGCCACGGTGAGCATAGCGATGACGAGCAATCTCGTGCCAGCGCTCCAGAAGTAGGCGATCATTTTGCTTGCGAGGAGCAATGGAATAAGCACCGTATGCAGCCAAACCAAGAGCAGCACCAGCCACAACGCCACCAGCAATTGCAACGTTTCTGAGCGTCTTGCGTTTTTTGGTAGAGGCTAACAAAGCGTCAGAATCCTGTCCATCTTGAGCAGCAATTTCCTCAACAACATCTGCAACTGCGATATCTGCGGCAGCATCCTGGTGCTCGGCCAGGGTCTCCCCCATCTCTTCAAGCGACTCTGCAGTGCTTGCAAGCTGCTTTGAAAGCTTGTTCTTTGGGCGAGAAAAACGATTCTCTAGATTAGACTGAAGCTGTGCCTGAGCAGCCAAAACTGAAGTCTGAGCCGAACGAAGCGCAGACTGAGCACGAGCGACTGATGACTGAATAGCATCGCCGTTTGGCAGTGCTGGCCTAATATGAGCATTAAACCCAGCTGTAAGCTGCTCTTTTGCGATATTACCTGCTAAGTTAGCAGCCTTAGAAGCCGTTGTAGCAAGCAGCTTTCTTCCAGCCTCGGATTGAAGTGCTGCCTTTGCGGCATACTGAGTAATTGCTAAACCTGCAGCTCTAACTGCAGCTCTCTTAATAAAACGACCAATCATGTAAGCTCCCTTCAATCTAGCTTTATTCTATCAGTCCAGTTCTCGCTTTTTCGCTACGTATTGCGACTTTCTGTGCGTAATCAGTATCTTTGTCTGTTCAAAATCGAGTAGTATGTAGTCCACTAACTACTATCTCAGGAGCATCATGGCTGTTATAAAACAAGAACACGCTCTCTACCTGTATAAACTACTCAAAGCAACCATTGGCGTCTCCAAGCAAACTCCCCTCTCTACCGTTGAGGGTGTTCTGATTGAAGACGACCTTGCACCGCAAGATTTTGGCTTTGACGACATCCGCGCTCTCATGGAGGCGTGCCCCGATTTCATTAAGATCACAGCCTTCAAAAAGGGTTACGTCTACGCAACGCTTTTGACTTTTGACATCTTTGAGGCTGCCCTTGTAGCTGGCGAGAAAAACGTCGAGACGCAAAACAACGGCAAACCCTGGAAACGCCGACGTGGAGCAAAGTCCATTCGCGCACTCAAGCCAAAACACCTGGTAGTTGAAGCGGAACCTGAAGTTGAGGAGCTTCCTGCCCAGGACGAGTCGACGGAGTCAGAGGAGGTGCCTGTCACGGAGAGCTCAGAAGAATTGTCTGTTGCAGCGACGCCTGCTGCTGAGGCACCTGTTGCAGCGACGCCTACTGCAGAGGTGCCTGAAGAAGATCTCCAGCAAGAATCTACCGATGACGCTGCTCCAGAGCCCGCTGGAACCGATAATGCCGCTCCAGAACCTGTCGAAACCGAAACACCAGCTCCAGAGAATGAAGCTGCCGAGCCTACAGTGCCCGAACCTGTAGTGCCCGAGCCAACCATCTCGCTTACCGTTACCTACAATCCCTACGACGGCTCCGATGAAGAGAAGACGCTTGAGGCCGCTCCTTCAGTGTTGCAACAGGCACTGAATGCAACAAGTTCTGTCTCTAGTACTACAGTTTCTGAATCCCAAACTTCTGCGCCGGCAATCAATCAGAATGAAGCTCCTGCCCCTGCCCCAACATACCCTGCCGATTTTGAAGAAGAACTCCACGTCAACAACGAGCTTCTCGGCATTTTGTATCAGATGGCTCCCGTTGACGCCAACGTCCTCAAGCAGCTGGAGGAAGACTTCAAACTTGCAGTGTCTTCTCGCGCGCTCATTTCCAAGGGCGGCACGTTTACGTTTAACACGCGTTACAAGAAACCGCAGACAGACGAGGTAATTACCGCTACTATCCGCAAGTCAAAACGCGGAGCTCTGCGTCCTTGGACGCTCTTGGAGCTTAGCGTTTCTGCAAGTGAGCTGCAGGATCAGGCAGTTGACGTGCTTCGCGGTCTGCCTAAGTCTGGTATCGCTTCATGGGAGAAACTGCCCGCCGCAGAAAAGCAGCTGCCCATAAACCCTGTTGACGTGGTCATGAACGAGGCTCCTGTCTCCGATTGGAATGCGCTTAGCACCACCTATCTGAGCGACGCGCCCTCGTTGCAGGCAGCGCAAGCTTGCCTTTCCGCAGCGTACGTCTACAGAAAGAACGAGCAGCAGCTCATGCACACTGACGCTGACTTCTCGCTTCCCGTTCCAGGTGCCGCGCCTCTGCTCTTTGATCCCGAGTGCGGATTTGATGACGACTCGCCTCTGGTGCAAAACGCCTTGCGAGCTGCAAAGCGCGGATGGCGCATGGCCGTTGAGCTCTACAATCCATCCAAGCACTGCATCTACCTTACACTTCCCACCTCTGATGGCGAGAAACCCCTTGCGCTCGTATTTGATACGTCCGCAGAAGGCCCTTATCACGTTATTACAACACTGACTATTGAAGAGGCATACCCACTCGCACGTATCTTCTCTGATGGTCTACCTGCATGGATTATGCCAGAATAACCTCAGCTCACGGACAAGCTTCCTTCGCGAAACAGCTCACATAACTGGTCACCAAAAAAGTCGCGTCGTGTGGACGCGGCTTTTCTTGTAGTTGGATTTCTCGACGGCAGGTACACCGGGTTTCTCGCCAAGTGCACCGGGTTTCTCGCCAGCGAGCTGTTGCCAGGCACCTAGCTTAGTCGTGCCATGGTTCAACAGGCCATTCGTTGCCCGTGAGACTCCAGTTCTTCATGTCATTGGCATCGCCGTTAATGACAAACTCCCTGACAAAGATATCTCGCTTGCCGTTTGAAATGGTCTCAATGTAGTAACGAGGACGAGTCTCACCCTCATAGGACTCATCAAGCGGCGTGGTGTAGTTAGAAAGCGTCTGCTGGTCAACACCCATGTCCTTAAGCGTCTGCGCCAAGATGTCGTAGTGCCAGACAGGTGCATCAGAAATCTGCATAGGCTGAGCTGCCTCTTCAGCAGTCTGACCAGCAGGTTTATACATGATGACCGGTGCAGACGGCTGCTGAATGTCGTTGTTAGTCAAATACCAGTCGCCATGATCTGCGGTAATAATAAATGACGTGTTTTCATACACACCAAGACGTTTAAGCTCAGCAATATACTGCGCAACAATCCTATACGCGCCAATAGTCTGCTCTTCAACGTTTTGCTTGCTTGGATCGCTGGTAGGCTCAACGTTATGATCAAGCGTATAAGGTGGGTGCGAACCAAAAAGGTGGATAAAGCGGAACGATCCCTTCTGACCAGCACTGTCGTCAATCGAGAGTCCGTAGTGCTGAAGTTCCTGGTAATACTTGAGGTCATCCTCGGTGTAAGGCTGCGAAGAAAGATCAACCTCGTCCATGTTGACTGGTCTGCGCATACGCATATTGAGGTCCTCGGTGTAATACCAGAATCGAGGCTTAAATACCCAAGGCATATCCCTACAGAATGCCGTCTTATAGAGAATACGCAGTGCACCCAGCACGTCTAACTGATTATCTGTGCCGCGACCACGAGGCTCGTGGTAGTTGATGGAATACTTCTGTGCTGTATCTCTGTAGTGAGAGTAGTTCAACTGGTCTGTATACAAACCTGCTTGATATCCAGCATCCTGAATATCCTTGAGATATTGATCACTTTGTGCCCAGTTGTAGACAAAATCGTTGAAATTCTCGCCAGGCTGAGGACGAGAACCAAAGAGCAGCGATGGAACACCGTAGCGCGTTGGAATCATAGAACCGACGGAATTTCTGTACCAGGTAAAGCCAGTAAGGGACGCAAATGTCTCTGGATACTCATCGTAGAGCTTTTGGACAAAAGCGGTATCGGTAGTGTCCAGGACAAACACCACGACGTTCTTCTTGGAGGAAACGCTGTAGAGGCCCTCGCGCGTTGCGATAACCTGCTGGTGCTCGGGATGGGCATCAATCGACGCCGCAATTGAAGGACCCCACAGACTTGTAACGCCCACTGCCTGGACAATAATAAGAGCCGTTGCGGTTACCAGAAGACCTGTTCTAAGCTGTCTTGCTTTAAGGAGCGAGAAGATCACTGCTGCTGCAATAATTGCCAACCAGATGAGGCCAGAGACAATCATCTGACTGGTAAAGTTGGACCAAATGACCTCATGTCCATCCGCAAGTGGCATACCACCGTTCAAGAACACTGCCTGAACGTACGACGCCACGCCAATGGCGCCTACGAGCGCAACTGCAACGTTAAACACGCGCTTACGCAGCAGCGAGAGAATCACGGTAAGAATGAGCGTGATGACAAGACCCGCAATAATAACGGGACCAGCAACATCGTTGAGGTTGAAAGAAAGGTCTCGCGCACTACTGGCAACCAGCTCAAGTGGAGCTACGACCAAGATGGTAAAGACAGTAAAGAAGGAAACAAGAAATGCAACACCAATGCGACCTTTAGGTTTGAGGGTGCCTTCTTTTTGCTCCTTGAGACGGATAGCTTCTGCTGCAAGGATTTCTTTCATCTGAGTATTTGCAGCTTCTGCACCCTTTGCGTCCACCTTATGTACTTTGCCTTCAACGATCTTGTTTGCGTTCTCATCAATCTTAAGCAGACGGAAGAGCACCTTACGAGAGCGTCTAAACGCAACGCCAAGCACAGCAGAGAGTGCTACTACAACCGCTGCCAGCGCTTGGATGGTGTAGGTCATAACTGATGGGTCAACATAGGCCTGAGCCATTGCTGGCAGGAGCGCCCACCAGACAAACGTCAAAGCTGCAACATACAGTGCTGCATGCACAAAGAGTGCGCGCGTCTTGTGAGTGGCAGAGATTGCTGGGGTTTTCGCAGATGAAGCAAGCGTTTTACGCACGGAAATCACTGTCCTTCTCGGCGGCGTCGTCCGCGGTGGCTGCAGTGTCGCTCTTCTCGGCGGCGTCGTCCGCGGTGGCTGCAGCGTCGCTCTTCTCGTCAGCATCGCTCTTCTCGAGGTCAGCGTCCGCAGTTCCCTCCTGGTGAGCCAAAACGCGCTCGAGGATGAACTTACCTGCGGCTTCTCCGCCGTGACCCAGGTTGAAGATCATGTTGTTGCGAATCTCTTCAATCTTGTGCGACCAGCTGTCGGTCTCTTCAAGCATCTGCGCAACCGCATCACCCAAGCCCGAGAGGTCCTTAGGATCAAAACTGCGGCCAATCTCATTTCTCAGCGTAATGTCGCATGGATCAGAATGAATCTTGCTCCAGTCAGGGTTATTCTCCTTCATTGCGGTATCAATGAAGACCGACGGCTTGAGCGTGGTAAACGAGAACTCCTCGGCAACACTCGACCAGTCAGTAAACAGCAGGTCAGCCGAGAGAACCGAAGTGTTAGAGCTGAAGTCAGTCTCAAAGGAGAGTTCCTCTGGATCCGCGTCAGCATAGCGAGCAAGAATCTCCTCCATACGGGCAGGATAACGCTTCAAATACTCTGGGTGTGGGCGAACCACAATACGCCAGCCGCGGCCCATGAGCTGCTCAAGCAGGCCGTCAAGGCAGCTATCCATCAAGTTGTCGTACTGCCACGAAGGACCAATCAGTAACAGGGGTTTCTCGCCAGGTTTACGCTGGCCCAGATTCTGCTTCTGGTAGTTCTGGATTGACCTGTCGAGAAGATCGTAGCCAATAGCAGGCTTTCTCTTGGATGGCGTGCCGTAGTACTTCTCGACCAGCTCAAGATCGTGCTGCTGATGAGGGCCAACGCAGAGGACGTCGTCGTAGTAGGTGTACTCATTGCGCGTCGAGGTGACTGTCATAGAGGTCATGTGGTGGCACATATACATGTACTCA
>CAUTGQ010000079.1:0-6088 GCA_963538075.1 uncultured Atopobiaceae bacterium | reverse complement strand
ATAGCGCCACATAAACGTGGCAAAAACAAGACCCAAACCAATGCCCAAAAGATGCCTAGGAAAACTGGCTTCTGCAATGTTCATCGATGCGGTCCAAATAACCACAATACCAATGAGGACGAGAAGAGCCGCGGGAACAAGCTGCGCTAGATAAAGATTATTCAGAACATTCTTACCAGTAAGCCTCTCTTTCTTAGCAAGACCGCCTGAAGGAATACCTCCACGCCTTCTAAAGGGAGAGTTCATTCTCTGTTTTGTAACTGCAGATGAATCAAGTGCCATGGGTTTCTCGCCTCCTTACCTACCAACATTGTCTGGCTGATTATAAATTGCGCCAAAGACATCTCGAACAATATACATACCAGAACCTGCGCCAGAAGGTGCGCAGTCAAGGTTGGCGGCAACAACGTACTGAGGCTTATCAGCGGGCGCATAACCAACAAACCAACCAACTGGCTCGCCAATAGACTGCTGCTCAGCAGTACCCGTTTTGCCATTAACCGTGACATCAAGGTTGGTCCAGTGGATAGTCTGAGAAGCGGACTCCTCGTAGACGACGCCATAAAGACCACGAGCAACAATGTCTCGGTGTTCGTCTTTTTCTTCTGGCGACAGAATGACCTCGTTTTTGTACTCAATAACAGAGCCGTTACCGTTTCTGGCGTTAATACTCTTCAGGACATGTGGCTTATAAATTGGACCTCTGTTTGCAATGCCACAGTACGCATTTGCCATCTGAAGGCAGGTTACCAACAAGTCGCCCTGGCCAATAGCAAGGTTACAGTTGTCACCACCCTGCCACTTACGAGCATCATCAGGCGAGCTAGTAAAGTAATTCCACTTCCACTCTGCATCTGGAACGCGACCAGACGCCTCTTCTGGAAGGTCAATACCAGAAAGAGCTCCAAGTCCAAAGGCACGGAATGTCTCCTGCATGCCCTCGGGATGATCGTTGTTATAGAAGAAGCCCTTACCAATCTCATAAAAAACAATATCGCACGAGTTAGTGATACCGGTAATAAGGTTAACGGTGCCGTGTCCAGAAAGCAGCCAGCAATGCATACCGTACTGCTCGCCAAATCCTGTCCAAAAACCTGTGCAATACCAACTGGAATTTCCATCGCAAATACCGTATTTGAGTCCAGCAAAGGTAGTAAGCGCCTTGATGGTAGAGCCAGTTGGATACTGACCGGCAATAGCGCGGTTCATCAGCGGATAGTTTGCCTCTTCGGAAGAAAGCGTGTCCCAGTCAGAGCTGGCAATACCACCAACAAACATTGAAGGAGAATACGTTGGGTAACTTGCCATAGCAATGACTTCGCCGTTAGTACAATCAAGCGCCACCACGCTTGCGCTACGACCCTGGAAATCTTGGGACCTAACCGTGTTGATAACACTGACAAGCGATGCTTCTGCAGCTTTTTGAATGTTAGCGTCAATGGTCAGGACAACGTCTGAGCCACTCTGGGGGGCAATAGACGTTGAGTGCGACAATACGTTGCCTGCGGCGTCAACGTATACCGTCTGCTCTCCACGAACGCCCTGAAGTGCAGACTCGTACTGATACTCCACGCCCGTTTGTCCCACGATATCGCCATGCGCATATACAAAACCGCCATCTGCAGTTTTACTGCTTTCAAGCTGCTCTTGCGTAACGGTACCGGTATAGCCAACAACATGAGCTGCAAGAGAACCGTTTGGATATGCGCGCTGCGTACGCTCCTCAATTGAAACGCCGTCAAGCAAAGCACCGTGAGCGTAAATGTAGGCAACTACGCGTCTAGATACGTCTACAGAAACGGTACGAAGCGCTTGAGCGCCATCGGAAGTATCCATAATTTTTCTGCGCACCGCCAGCATGGGCATGCCCAAAAGGTTGGCAAGAATCTGCAGTTTAACGTAGTCTTCAGCGACATCTGCTCGAGCTACTACCGTTGGACTTGGCCTGTTGGTAACAATCTCCACACCATTTCTGTCCAGAATACGGCCACGAGGCGCTGCCGTGGTAACCGTGCGCGTACGGTTGCGCTCTGCTTGCTCAGTATAGTCAGCTGACGATAAAAGCTGCATAGTCCAAAGACGACCAATAAGCACCGCAAACATGCCACCGACGGCAATTGCAAAACCGATAAGTCTGGACGAGAGGGTTTTCTCGGCAGAGCCATCAGAACCGCCAGAAGCCTTAGGAGCGCCGCCGCCAATATCAAAGGTAAATGGCGAATCTTTTCTACCAAAGGTCAGGTATACGATGATCAAACCAATTGCTGCGACAGCGCAACAAGCAAGGATAACAAGGGTGAAATTCATACTATCCCCTTATTTAAGGCGCTGTGGAGCTCGGTGAGATCCGCGATAGAGCGTTGTTCCACCCAAAGAAGAATGAGACCTTTGGGAATGAGAAAGTACATAGAAAACAGGCAGAGCAGCCAAAAGAGTGAACAACATGGTGGGGAAAGACTTAAACAGCAGCCCCTCAAAGAAGTTGCCACCAGAGCCAATCAAAGAGTTAATAAGCTGGTACATAAAGGTAACGCCAAAGGTCTGAAGCGCCACAAAACCCATAGAGGTGCCAAAGTTGCCAGAAACTCTGTCTCTAACCTCTTGGCCCATAAAATAAGAGCTGACCACAAGCAAAAGTGCCATGAGGCCAATGGGATTGGCAGAAGTCAGATCATAGATTAGACCTGCAATAAAGCCGCTTATTACGCCAGTTTTACCACCATATCTCAGGGCGATAGCTGCCGAGAAAACCAGTGCAAAATTGATGACTCCCCCACCAAAAGAAACCTGTGGTGTAAGCATAATTTGAAGAATGAAGCAAACAACAGCAAGAACGGCGATGCTGCGTGTGTTTTTATTTCTATCAGAAACCTGCATACATCCCCCTTAATCTGTTCTTCCGCTGTTATGTTGTGTATTACCCGTTGGAGCAGCAACCGTTGCATTCTGTTGGGAATTTGTTGTGTTATTGGTAGAGCCACTGCCAGAAGAGTTGCTTGATGACGAACCCGAAGATCCGTCTTTGGAGTCTTTATCCTTACTGTCAGAATTAGTTGCTGTTGGAGTGTTTTGCTTATCTGCCTCTGCAATATCATCTGCGGTAGCTTTTTGCTCCTCAGAAAGAGACGTGATAACCATTACCTCTTCATTAGTACTGACATTTCCAAAAGGCTCAATGACAATGGTGTAGTAGAGCGATCCTGGCGCTGCTTCAACACTGGTAACCTTACCCAGAGGAAGACCCTTAGGGAATACGCCACCAAGACCACTAGTAACAACTGTATCGCCTACAGCAACCTTCTGGTTGGTGTTGATCAGGTTAAGGGTAATCTGCCTTGAAGCAGAACCCATAAGCATACCCTGAGCTCGGCTGCTTTGAACCATAGCGGCCACACCGCTCTTCTCGTCAGTAATAAGACGAACGGTAGAAGTTGTAGGACCGCACTCAATGATCTGGCCAATGACGCCGCCGCTATCAACAACTGGCATGCCAACAGCCAGTCCGGAAGAAGTTCCCTTGTCAATCACAATGGTGTTATTGAACGAGTCAGTAGAACCAGAAATGACACGAGCACCCGTAGACTGCAGGTTATAAGTATTTTTAAGGTCGAGAAGACCCTGCAGACGCTGCGTAGACTGATTTGTCTCTTCGAGCTCTGCGTTTCTTGAACGCAGTTGCTCGTTTTCTGCCTTAAGGTCAGAAAGTGTTTGCTGGTCTGCCGTTAAGTTGCTAAAAATGTTACCAATGCCCTGGAAAGGCATAGCGATAGCAGAACCTGCCATTCTAAAAGGCATGGTAATAGTAGAGAAGCCGCCTCGAACCATCTCGAGCGGTCCCCCTGCACCCATACGAGCGCTAACCGTCAATAACACAATTGAAAGCAGCGAAAGAATAATAAAACTACGGCCGCCCGTATGCTTATTATTGTTAGATCCAAGGCCTGATGAAGCGCCCTGGATCTGATTAGACAATGGCATATTTATTGGCCTGCACTCTGAACAAATCCACCGGACAACGCGTTAGCCTCAAGAACCTTTGCACAACCGGTAACAACATTTTCTAGAGCGGTTGGGCTTACGTTAACAGGCACGCCAGTCTCTTCACGAAGTCTCTGGTCAAGACCGCGAAGCATTCCGCCGCCACCAGTGAGCAAAATACCGTAGTACATAAGGTCAGAAGCAAGATCTGGTGGAGTTACATCAAGAGCATCTTTAACTGCCTTGGTAACCTCATCAAGAGGACGATCAAGGGCACGACGGATCTCTTCTGATTCAATACGAACTGTCTTTGGAAGACCGCTCATAACGTCACGACCATTTACCTCAACGTCAAGTTCTTCTGCAAGAGGAGCAGCTGAGCCAACTTTGATCTTGATATCTTCTGCGGTGCGCTCACCAATAGAGAGGTTATACGCATCACGAACGTGCTCAAGAATGGTCTGGTCAAACTCGTCACCTGCAGTTCTGATGGACTGCGAGACAACAATACCGCCCATGGAGATAACGGCGACCTCAGTAGTACCGCCACCGATGTCTACAACCATGGAGCCTGTTGGATCCTCAATTGGCAGGTCTGCACCAATAGCTGCTGCCA
The DNA here is from genome assembly GCA_963538075.1 of uncultured Atopobiaceae bacterium. Classification (GTDB taxonomy): domain Bacteria; phylum Actinomycetota; class Coriobacteriia; order Coriobacteriales; family Atopobiaceae; genus Lancefieldella. Next base: position 1,494 of record CAUTGQ010000079.1, on the reverse strand, counting down.
TAGGCTCTTCAATCAAGAATGCCTGACGAGCACCTGCCTGAATAGTTGCCTCAAAAACAGCGCGTTTCTCGACAGATGTAACGCCAGAAGGAACGCAGACAACGACGCGTGGACGTGGTGACCAAGGATATTTACGCTCACGCGCCTTCTCGATGAAGTAACGAAGCATGACCTCAGTAACATCAAAGTCTGCAATGACGCCGTCTTTAAGAGGGCGCTCTGCAATGATGGAGCCAGGAGTACGGCCAATCATGCGCTTTGCATCAGCGCCAACGGCCAAAACGCGGCTCTCGCTTTTATCGATTGCAACAACCGATGGCTCATTGATGACAATACCCTGACCACGAACTGCAACAAGGGTGTTTGCAGTTCCCAAATCGATGGCTAGGTCTCCGCCATATTCTCCGAAGAGCGAATCGAAGATAGACATGATATCCAATCAAACGTGCTACGCGTGTGCGTAATAATCCTGCAGAAAGAACAGTTAAAACAGTTTAGTACTAGTTACCAGACTTTGAAGAGCTGGAGGAACTATTAGAGGAATTTGAGGAGTTAGATCCATTAGTTCCAGAGGTAGTTCCCGAGTTAGAACCGTTGGTACCAGAAGTTGTACCAGAGTTCTGATTATTCTGGCTGACATACGAAGTGGTAACGCTTGCCACCTTCCAGCCAATACCATCACGAACAAGCTCAATAGTGTAGTCAACGTTTCCGCCGTTAGAAAGACTGACAGAAGCGTTTACTGTTGAGTGAGTCATGCTCTGATCAACGCCGTTGATGGTGACAGCAGAGCTTGATGGCAGGCTGTTAGAAATCTGCTGAAGCGTGGTGCTAGAAACAGAGCTAGAGACATAGCGACCAATATCGGTGCCCTGTGCCTTAGCGTTGAAAATGTCCTGAACAACAGACTGCTGAGTTGGCCATCCATAGCCACGGTAATAAGCATAACCAGCACCACCAACAGCCAAGATTAGCAAGATAAGAATGGTAATAAATACCTTAAGACCGGTGTGGCGATGCTTACGCCTAATCTTCTTGTCCTTCTTGTCCTGCTCAATAATCTCCTGCTCAGTAATCTGGAAGAAACCAGTATCTTCTGCAGAAGGAATGAGCTCACCAGACATGCCTGTAGGATCCAGTGGATCGTAGGCACCATAACCAGCTGCCTGAAGGAAGGCATCGGTCTCAGATGGCTTACCAGAAGTCATTGCAGTAATTGCCTTACGAGCAGCATCAAAAGCAGACTGCTGCTGATTAGACAGGACAAAGCTGCCATCTGCGGTTGCGTGAGTAAAGGCATCAACCGCCTCAGACATGCGATTAGCTGCAACGTACGCAAGACCAAGATCTGCATAAATCTTATTGGAATTATCCAGAGGATTAGCAAAATCAAGAGCGGTACGATATGCCTCAACAGCATCAACAGGCCTGTTCAGACCCATGAAGCATGCGCCTAGGCTGCAGAGAGCAGATGAAGGATTAGGGTTCTTCTCG
>CAUTGQ010000078.1:0-6098 GCA_963538075.1 uncultured Atopobiaceae bacterium | reverse complement strand
ATAATTTTGTGCTTGTGGGGTTTTGTGGCTAAGACAAACGCCAATGTCACCGATGTTTTTGTCATACCCCAAAATCCGCTAATTCATACTAAATGGTAGGAATTAAAATGCAACCCTCACATACGCACTTTTTCACGTTTTCTAGAAAATAATCGGATTTTTTTATAGGTTTCAAAAGTTATAAAAGCTTTTCTGCGCCAGAGCTGTCTCTCATGGGTAAACTAGAAACATCTATGTTTGTAACAAGGAGGATTCATGGGTCAGAGAATTCAAGGTACCGAAGATCTTTACGGCGGCTATATGCGCTCTTGGGAGCATATGCAAGATGTTGCCCGCCATCTGTTTGGTACTTATGGCTTTGACCGCATTGAGACTCCTGCACTTGAGCAGGTAGATACTTTTGTTCACGGCATTGGTGAGTCAACTGATGTGGTACGCAAAGAGATGTTCCGCGTCTTCTCTGGCGCGCTACTTGATGATCTGCTAGCTGCCGGCAATGAGTCCGGTCTTAAACCTCGCCAGCGTATGGCTATGCGTCCTGAGGGAACTGCTGGTGTGGTCCGTGCTGCTGTTGAGCACAACTTTGTGCCACAGGGAGGAACTCCTGCAAAACTTTGGTACGCCGAGGCAATGTTCAGGGGAGAGCGTCCTCAGAAGGGTCGCCTGCGCCAGTTCCACCAGGTAGGTGTTGAGTGGCTTGGAGCCTCTGATCCAGCTGCTGATGCAGAGTCCATAATCATGTTGATAAAGTTTTACGAGCAGATGGGTTTCTCGCCAGCTGATATGAAGCTCATGATTAACTCTATGGGTGACGCGGAGTGCCGCCCAGCATATCGCGAGAAGGTCAAGCAGTTCATTCTTGATCATAAGGATGAGATGTGTGAGGACTGTCTTGAGCGTGCAGAGATTAATCCGCTTCGTGCGTTTGACTGCAAAAACGAGAGCTGTCACGCGGTTATGAAGGACGCACCACTGATTTCTGACAACCTGTGTGATGATTGCCGTGCTCACTATGAGCAGGTCAAGGCATATTTGGACGCTGCTGGTATTTCGTATGTTGAGGATCCAACGCTTGTTCGCGGTTTGGATTACTATACGCGTACTGTTTTTGAGGTAGAGATTCCAAACGCTGGCGTTGGCGCTATTGGCGGCGGTGGCCGTTATGACGGTCTTGTTGAGCTTGAAGGCGGAAAGCCAACCCCAGGCGTTGGATTTGCTGTTGGCTTTGAGCGCATAATGCTTGCGCTGGAGGCTCTTGGTGTTGCAGCTGAACCTGCGGCTCCAAGCTGTGTGTATGTTGCTTGCGCAGGTGCTGAGCAGGCTCCTGTTGTATTTGATACCGTACTGGCATTGCGTGAGGCTGGCATTAGATGCGAGGCTGATCGTACGGGTCGTTCGCTGAAGGCTCAGTTTAAGCAGGCGGATAAGATGGGCGCAACGCTTTGCGTGGTCATTGGTCCAGATGAGGTTGAGGCTGGTGCGGTAACCCTTCGTGATATGGAGTCTCACGAGCAGGTACAGGTGCCTGCTAATCAGCTTGTTGCTGAGGTTATCACAAGACAGTAATCAATAACATTAATGTTAGATTAAGCCCTCTCATGTCTTAGGCGTGAGAGGGCATCTTATTAAGCAACTTTTACAGCAGGAAGACTTGCAGTCGCATTCGTTGTATCTTCGTCCTGCACGCGTGGCCATGCGCAGCTACGAACATCGTCAGAGCATGCGCAGCTACGGACATCGTCGGAGGTGAGGCCAAGCCAACGAGCGCGGTGGCCGTCAATCTTAGCTGGGCGGCGATGGAGCCACAGAGAAATTCCCAGAGTCCAAAGAGGCAGCAAATAGAGGAAGCTTGCAGCTAGAAGGCTCATTGAAGGTGCACCAATTGCAGAGAGTACCGAGATGTTTGAGATGGACCACGGTATCAGAGGAGCAAGAATTACAGCGCTATTCTCGATATCCAAAGCAAGGGCGCTTGAAGAGTCCTCTGCGTTCTCGCACAAATCGTTTGTCAGCATAATGGCCAAGGTCTGGTTGCAAGAAACCATTGAAGTAAACATGCTGGTAATCAGAACGCCAAAGAAAGGTGTGGAGTTATCGGAGAGGTCAGCTACCAGCTGGCACATACGGCGAAGCAGTCCAGTTGTCTGGAAAAGACCAGCGTAGCTTGAAGAAATGGTCACGATTGTTAAGACATTCATCATGGAGAAGACGCCGCCACCATTAACCATGTTTGCAACGGTAGCTCCTGGAGCGCGAAGGCCAAAGAGCAGAATGACGGGCAGATCTGCAAGCGGAACGCGCTGGATGGTGACACACAGAATGCAGGCCAGTACCAGGCTGGATGCCATGGTCACAATGACATCAACCTTAAGAAGCGAGAAAACAATTACAAGAAGTGCTGGTGTAAGTGAAATCAAAGAAAGCCTAAAGGAACGGCTCAGAAGACCAGTAATATCGGGGATAGTTCCCGTGTTTGCCATGAAGAAGTCCCAAGCCACGTAGATAACACATGCAGCAATAAAAGGCACCACGCTGGTACGAAGCATGCGGTTAATGTTCTTGGATAGATTGGTATCGGTGAGTTGCGAAACAAGGATTGCGCTGGTAGACATAGGGGAGCAACGATCGCCAAAGTAGCTACCTGCAAGAACAGCGCCACCAATAAAGAACTCACTTGCTCCAATTGCCTTACCAATAGACATGCAGATGATACCCATGGTTGCAGCGGTACCAAATGCGGTGCCCAAAAGCATGGACATCATGGTGCAGAGTAAGAAGGTAGCCAGAATAAAGACAGAAGGAGAAATAAGAGAAGCAGAAATACTGACAATCTCTGGAATGGTTCCAGATGCACGCCATGCCGCACTCATAGCACCAACAACAGCAAACAGCGCAATGATTGTTTTAACTTCCCAGACAGACTCAAAGGCTGCTAAAAGAAGCTTTTTTGCAGAGATTTTGCGAGAGAGTCCGTACCCAAAAAAGAGGAAGAAACCAATGGTCAAAATAGATGTAAGGGGAAAAGATAGGGCTGTACCTACGATGAGCATCACCGCAAAGGCACTTAGTACTATTAGCTCTACCATGCATCCACTCCAAACGAATTTCTTATGTAAATAGAGTAGGCAACTAAAAAGTTGAAGTCCAACTGTTTTCAATGGTTATAATTACAAGTAATTTTTGTAATACAGTGGGAGCAAAAATGAATTTTCAAACCATGGATTATTTTGTTGCCGTTGCAGAAGAAAAGAGCTTCACCAAGGCTGCTGAGCGCCTGAGTGTAACGCAGCAAACGCTCTCGGCAAATATTGCGGCAGCAGAAAAAGAACTTGGCTCTAAGCTGCTAGAACGTACGGTCCCGCTGTCGCTCACGTTTGCGGGAGAAGAGTTCTTGCGCTATGCCCGTAGGTTCCAGGCGCAACGTCGCGCTATGGATCAAGAGTTTCTTGATATTGCAGGCAACGAACGAGGTCGCTTGCGTGTTGGCGTCACTGCTACACGAGGTCACATCATCATGCCGCGCTCCATTGCTGCTTTCCAAAAATTGCACCCAAACATTTCCATTGAGCTTGATGAGGGCGAGAATGACGAGCTGGTTGAGTGGCTCTCTGAAGGTCAGCTTGACTTGATTGTTGCAACGGTTAATTCATCGTCGTATGACCTGGTTGTTAAAAAGCTATTTGACGAGAAGATCGTTCTGGTTGTTTCTCAAGCGCTTCTTGAGTCTTTGTATGCAGATAAGGTTGACTCGGTTGTCGCGCAAGTCAAAAAGACGGGAAAGCTCACGGCCTTGGAAGCTTGCCCCTTCTTAACGGTAGGTAAGCGAGACATTGCTGGTAGTTTTGCTCGCCATGCGTTTGCCGCATCGGGCATTTCTCCCACTATCAAGGTCATGTCCAGAAACTCCGAGACGCTTTTGGCGCTTGCCATGAGAGGCGTTGGTGCGTGCTTCTTGCCATCTGAGCTAGTGGCCTCTTCTTACTACGACTTTGAAACGTCTGGTCTTCACATCATTGAGCTGGGAAAAGAGATGTCGTACTCGGTTAGTGTTGCCTGGCGACGCACCGATCATGTGTGGAGCACAATTGAGTCATTTGCTCAGGTGCTTTCTGAGCAGCGGTATGTGGTTAAGCGAGGTGAGTAGCATGAATGCGCCTCAGACTGACAGTAATCTTGAGATTATGTATCAAGATGAGTATCTGCTTGCCGTGAATAAACCTGCGGGAATTATCGTTCATGCAGACGGCACCAATGAGCCCTCGTTAACCGATGTAGTTTGCGAGAAACTCCGTGCACTTGAGGGCTCAAGAGAGGTAGATCTTTCCCAGGTCCAAGCTCTGAATCGCCTTGATAAGGAGACTACGGGCATAGTGCTCTTCTCGCTCAAGAAAGAAACGCAACCACAGTTTGACCAGCTTATTGCCTCCAAGGAGCTTTCCAAAGAGTATTTGGCAGCCGTTAAGGGTGCATTTGAGCCAAATAAACTGCTGATAGATAAAGCAATTGGAAAAGATCGACATAATGCTCAGAAGATGAGAATTTCTGACACAGGTAAGCCCTCCCAAACAGAAGCTCGCCTGGTTAAGACCATATTGACAACACAAGGTCAAACTCACAGCTTGTTACTGGTCAATTTGCTGACAGGAAGAAAGCATCAAATTAGAGTGCATCTCTCGTCACTTGGGTTTCCCCTGATAGGAGATACGCTCTATGGAGGCGTGTCTTCTTTGCAGCGTGGAGCAAAAAAGAAACATAAACAGCAGCCGTTAATGCTGCATGCATATCGTGTTGAATTTATTCATCCAGTCACAGGCGTAAAAATTGTGATTAAAACGGACATTCCAGAGCGATTTTCTTATTTTGGCGCTCTTGAGAAGGACTTATAGTTCATACTTTACGTCAGTAACATTCATTCATTTTGTGCAAATACGTTGCCCAGACGTGCATAAAGTGAACGAGGAGGGGGAGAAATGCCTGGCACAATGCGAGGTGTATATACCAACCTGACTGAAATCCGCAGGAAGGTATTTAAAGAGGTTTCGGCGCTTGCCTATGAAAAAGCAGATAAAAGCGTTGATGAAATTGCTCGCCAAATGGAAGAGCTGCCTTATAAGATTATTCCAGGTGATATTGCAACGTACCGCGAGAGCGTCTTTTTAGAGCGCGCTATTGTTGGTGAGCGCATTCGCATGACTATGGGCATGCCTATGCAGGATGTTGATCAACGTGAACATATTTCTGACGGTTTGGAAGAAGCTTCTAGACCAGAAGTTTATTATCAGCCGCCTCTGATTAACATTGTTAAATTTGCCTGTAACGCATGCGAAGACAATGTATATCGCGTTACCAATGCATGCCAGGGCTGTCTTGCGCACCCTTGTCGAGAGATTTGTCCTAAAGAGGCAATTAGCTTTGTAGATAAAAAGGCATATATTGACCAAGAGAAGTGCATTCAGTGTGGTATGTGCTTCAAGGTTTGCCCTTATCAGGCAATTCATCACCATGTACGTCCTTGTGCTGCTGCATGCGGCATGGACGCGATTGGCTCTGACGAGCACGGTCGTGCAGATATTGATTACGAGAAGTGCGTTTCTTGTGGCCAGTGTCTGGTTAACTGCCCCTTTGGCGCAATTGCCGATAAGAGCCAGATTTTCCAGGTAATTCAGGCTATCAATGAGGGTTATACCGTTGTTCCAATTGTGGCTCCTTCGTTTGTTGGCCAGTTTGGCAAGGGTAGCGTCGGTCGTCTTCGTGAGGCATTCAAGGAGATGGGATTTGCCGAGGTAGAAGAGGTAGCAACTGGCGCTGACCTCTGTACCGTTCAGGAAGCAGAAGACTTTGTCAAAGAAGTCCCAGAGAAGTTGCCATTTATGGGAACAAGTTGCTGTCCTTCCTGGTCTGCAATGGCTAAAAAAGAGCACCCAGAGCATGCTGATGCTATCTCCATGGCACTTACTCCAATGGTTCTGACAGCGCGTCTGGTAAGAAAGCAAAATCCAGAGGCTAAGATTGTCTTTATTGGACCATGCACTGCTAAGAAGCTTGAGGCGCTGCGTCGTTCCGTTAAGTCTGAGGTCGATTTTGTTTTGACCTTTGAG
>CAUTGQ010000077.1:0-6129 GCA_963538075.1 uncultured Atopobiaceae bacterium | reverse complement strand
TGCTGAGCTATCAGGTTCCTCTTCGAACAAATCAGAGGCTATTGAAACTCCACTATAAGCAATAACGCAGAAGCTTAGCGCGCTTACATTGGCATAGTAGGTGCCACAAAGACACGAGCAGCGTTCTCGCGGTCAAGATCAAACAGGTTCTTTGGATCTCCACCAAAGAGCTCTACTGCCTTGAGAAGATCAGCAGCGTTTGCCTCTTCCTCACCCTGCTCCTTAACGTACCAGTCAAGCAGCTGCATAGTGCGGAAATCGTTTGCCTTCTGAGCAACGGCATAGCACTCATTGATGCTTGCAGTAATGAACTGCTCGTGCTCATAAGCTGCCTTGATTGGCTCAACTACCTTGGTAAAGGTGAGGTCAGGCTTAGCAATTGCCTCCATGGTTGGAGTCCAATCGTTGTCAAGCAGATAACGACGAAGAATACGTGCATGAGCGAGCTCTTCCTGAGACTGGATGACATACCAGTTTGCAAAGCCCTTAAGACCCTGCTCCTCATAGAAATCTGCAAAGGTCAGATACAGATAAGCGGAATAGAACTCCTTGTTGATCTGCTGATTAAGGATGTTACCAACGTTTGTGTCAAGTGCCATGTTCTTCTCTTTCCTCGTAACTTTTTCTCAAAAAAATGAGAAGCTCTTTGGCTTCTCATTTTTGATACCCAGTTGTTAGTCTCTTAAACAGATTGCACAAAATCTTAATGATAAAAATAGTTCCTATTTTTATCTTATGTTTGAATGAGCTACACTTGCGCCGCCTATACGTTAGTCGCGGGTGAGCTTGCGGTGAATGCGATGAGGACGAGCAGCCTCCTGACCAAGTCTTTCGATACGATTGGCCTGGTAAGCCTCAAAGTTACCCTCAAACCAGAACCACTTGCCTGGGTTCTCGTCGTCACCCTCCCACGCAAGGATATGCGTAGCAATGCGGTCCAAGAACCAACGGTCGTGGCTGGTTACCACCGAGCATCCTGGGAAGCGCTCAAGTGCATCCTCAAGGCTTTCCAGCGTCTCAATATCGAGGTCGTTGGTAGGCTCGTCCAGAAGCAAGAGGTTTCCACCCTGCTTAAGCGTAAGGGCAAGGTTAAGACGGTTCCTCTCGCCACCAGAAAGGACGCCAGCACGTTTCTGCTGGTCAGGTCCTTTGAAGCCAAAGCTGGCCACATAAGCGCGGCTTGGAATCTCGGTGTCTCCCACCTTAATGAAATCGTTTCCGTCGGAGACAACCTCCCAGATAGTCTTATCTGGATCGATTCCCTGCCTGAGCTGGTCAACGTAAGAAATTTGAACCGTCTCGCCAATTTCAAGTGTGCCGGAAGTGAGCTCCTCCTGGCCAACAATAGCCTTGAACAGCGTGGATTTACCAACACCGTTAGGGCCAATCACGCCAACAATACCGTTTCTTGGCAGGCTAAACGAGGGGTCGTCGATAAGAACGCGGTCGCCAAAGGCCTTGTGGATGTGATCGGCCTCCAGGACCTTCTGGCCCAGACGCGGACCCACAGGAATCTGGATTTCGGTGAAGTCAAGCTTCTTGGATGCGCGAGCTTCTGCTTCCATCTGCTCATAGCGATCAAGACGCGCGCGGTTCTTTGCCTGGCGAGCCTTAGGAGACGAACGAACCCACTCCAGCTCAGCACGCATTTTCTTTGCGCGTTTGGCGTCCTGCTGGTTTTGAGCCTCAAGGCGAGCTGCCTTGTTCTCCAGGTAAGTTGAATAGTTTCCCTCGTAAGGATAGAGCTGTCCGCGGTCAACCTCGCAGATCCACTCAGCGACGTCGTCGAGGAAGTAGCGATCGTGCGTGACGGCCATGACAGCACCGGGGTAATCGTGCAGGAACTTCTCAAGCCAGAGCACCGACTCCGCGTCAAGGTGGTTGGTGGGCTCGTCAAGAAGTAGCAGGTCAGGTGCCTCGAGAAGCAGACGACACAGGGCTACACGGCGTTTCTCGCCACCAGAGAGATGGGTGACGGGAGAGTCTGGATCTGGGCACTGGAGCGCGTCCATTGCCTGAGAGAGCTGGCTGTCCAAATCCCAGCCGTTAGCTGCATCGATCTCGGTCTGGAGCTGGCCCATCTCTGCCATCAGGGCGTCAAAATCGGCGTCAGGATTGCCCATCTCAACGCCAATCTCGTTGAAGCGCACGATCTTAGCAAGCAGGTCACCGAAGGCAAGCTCGATGTTCTCCTTGACCGTTTTGGTCTCATCCAGCGGTGGCTCCTGCTGGAGCAAGCCAACGGTGTAACCTGGAGTCAACTTAGCCTCGCCGTTAGAGACGTCCTCCATGCCGGCAATAACCTTGAGCAGGGTGGACTTACCCATGCCGTTTGGACCCACGACGCCGATTTTTGCGCCTGGGTATACGCCGACGGTGACGTCATCAAGGATGACCTTCTCGCCGACAGCTTTGCGAGCCTTGTACATCTGATAGACAAACTCTGCCATGTGCTCCTCCTTAAGGGGCTGTCAGATGAAATATTCACATAGTCCATTCTAATGAAATATTTCGGGGACTCCACAGTAGAGAAGCTGGAAAGAGAATATGCCTGCAAAACGCGAGGTCACATTGGGCTGTGCGCATGTGCGATACGAGACGCGAGGGTGCGACGCGGTGCGCGAGGGTGCGATGCGGTGCGCGAGGGTTCGATGCGGTGCGCGAGAACACACCTATGTCAGATAATCTGTCAAAAAGGCGTATACATTGCACTCAAAACCTCTATATCTTGCAGATTATTGGACTTAGGTGTGTTTTTTGCCTCGCATTTAGCAGATTATCCGACATAGGTGTGTAGCTAGAGGCTCGAAAATAGAGGTAGTTAAACTATTTATATATTGTTATTCATCATTACGCATACTGAACCTTATTTATACATAATAATGAATTGACCCAGTAATTGTGATCATGGCTCGCGTTAGATAGCCGCCTTCGGATGGTTTGTCGCAAGGAACACCAAATCTCCAAGATATATAGCACAATCGCACTGTAAATTGCCATTCAACCTCAACCGCGTCGTTACGAACGAGTAGGAAGAATGACAACAAAATTGTGGACTAACGTAGGCTATTTTGGTTAACGTGGCCATTTGTGGTTTAAGTGAGCTTACGGTTTTACGTGGCCTTGATTTGCTTTCTCTACGGCGTCTTTAACCATCTGCGCATAGAGGGTGCCACCACGATTAATGGAATCTGAATCAGAGCCAAAGTGAACGTAGTCAGTACCTGCCCAAATGTCAGGATTATCCTGAGCAACCTGAGCCCAATCCGCAATGGTAATGAAGTCGTACTGTTGAGCGAGCTCAAGCTCGTGCGCGCGAATAGCATTTGCACCAGCATTTGGATCAGAGTTTCTACCGTCGTATGGGGTTACGAAGATCAAACGATGTCCGCGTGGCAGCATGTCTACAATCTTGTCGACTGCATCGGAGCCGCCAACAGGATTGGTGCCCAAAGCTACAACAACGTCCTGGTAAAGCGTATTGTTGTCGATCGCAGACTGCAGCAAATCTACGCCCATCGCCACGTTTCTACTAACAGAAGCGTCAATTTGAGCATCGGGCAGCGCATCCTGCAGGTAAGAACGAGCACGCAGCGAAACAGAATCGCCAATGTAGGTGACTCCCTCAACAACGTTGTAGTTGCTTGCCTGCGAGGTATCCGCATGCTTGCGAGTCATGGTCATGGTACTCTGCTCCTGCAACGAAGCATTGAGCAGCAGATCGTTCTGGAAATCGCTAAGCTGTGGAGCGGTTAGCGCAATAAAGGCAACGGCCGCAGCAAAAGGAATAAGCGCAAGGCCGGTACCTCGTAAAACCTTCTGACCATCAAGCTTGATGCGCGAGAAGATCTCTGGAGACTTCCCTGCCAACGCTGGCTCAAGCACATAGAACGAGCAACTTGCAAATACAAACGAAAGTACCAGGGTTAGGAGTGCAGCCAGGACTGGATCGGTCTTCTCGGCAAAAATAATGTACAAAGGCCAGTGGAACAGATACACGCCGTAGCTGGTATCTGCCACAAAAGAAACGATGCCAGGCTCGTTGATACCCTCGGTTTTTTGATGCAACATGCGAGCAAAGAAAATCATTGCGGCTGCTGCAAGCGAGGCAAAAAGGAAACCAAAGGTGTACGTAAAGAGGTCCTCGAAGTGCATGAAGACGCTCAGGAAGACAAGAACGCTGCAGCTTGCCACAAGGCCCACAAGCGTTAGCTGAGTAGAAAGCTTCTGCTCAAGCTGGTCAAAGAGCTCGCCTGTCTGGGCAATTCCTGCAACACACGATAAAAGCGCGCCGATAAAGAAGGGGAACACGTGCGTTTGCGTCGAGAAATACTGGATAGAAAGATTCGTGGAGCTTTGGGCGCTGGTGGCCATCGCCAAGTAAGTAGCGACCAACAGCACCAGGGAAGCTCCAGCAATCTTTACCTTATAGCTTCTAATTGTTTTGCTCATGCAAGCAAGCAGCCAGGCGCACAAACCCCAGAGCACATAAAAGTGCATTTCAACGGCAAGACTCCAGGTGTGCAGATACACATGAGGAGCAAATTGGTTCTCGTAGCTGTTGCCCAGAACTATCTCAAAGTAGTTAGTTACAAAGCCAAGAGCTGCGGCAATCTGATACTTAATGCCGGCAATGAACTCGGTACGCACAAGCAGAAGAAACGGCGTGCACACAAGCACCATAAACACAAGCGGCGGCACAATTCTGTAGAAACGCCTGCGCAGGAATCCAATGACGTCGATGGATCTAAAGCGAGCAAACTCGTCAATCAAAAGAGCCGTGATGAGATAGCCCGAGAACGTAAAGAATACGTCGACACCAATAAAGCCACCTGGAAGCGCGTCCTTAAAAAAGTGATATATGAGGACTAAAACAAGTCCTGTTATACGTACAAGCGAAAACCATTTAATTCGCACTTTGATAAATCCCTTGCTTAAAAGTTCCTTCATACACAATGTTGTCTTGCGTAGTGAGCCTTCCCTGGCCGTCTGCCTGGCCTTTTACAAACTGACCTTCGTACGTCCAGCCATCTTTTGAGGTGTACGTTCCCGTACCTTGGAAATACCCGTCGACAAATTCTCCCTCGTAGGTATCGCCATTCTCAAAAGTCATCTTGCCTTGTCCATTCATCTTTCCCTGAATGGTAGTGCCGGTATACGTCACCTGATTGTCGCCGAATACCAGCGTTTTTTGACTTGGTCGGTTAACCAGAACAATCGAGAGCACCGCAAGCGCCAAAATTGCAACGACACTTACCAGCTCAAGCTTTCTTCTGCCCGCACTCACCGGGCGAGAATGACGCTGCTCTGGTTCCGGATCTGCTTGATTGCGAGGACGCTTCTCCTCACGAATGCTTTTGCGTGCAGATAGAGGTGTTTTCTGACGCTTCTTTTTTTCTGGCGCAACTTTAGACCGCATGTTTTCTGCAGGTTTTTCTGCGAGCTGTATAGCAGACTTTTCTGCAGGCTGTGCAGCAGACACTTCTGCAGGCTTACGCTGCGCAAACGACGCAAAAGCAAATGAAAGCTGCTCAGATGCAGTCTGAAGAGCAGCTGCTGGACTTGCCGTAGTATCAACCTTCTCTACGGAAGCCTGAGGTGCTTCTACAGGTGCAACTTCCCTTGCCTCAGATGAAGGCTCAGGGACGTGCGCTGCTTTAACCATATGACGAGCGTTTCTTTTTTTAGCAGAAAAACGCGTAGGAGAACTCACGAGGTATTCCAATTCAATCGATTTGTTAACTATTTCATTGTACTAATTTCCTTCAACTTTTGAATTGTCATTTGTCCTATACACATTTACCAGATTCACAGGTACGCCCGCTGTTTTTCTGCGATTTTCTGTTCTAAGGAAAAAGAGAGAGGGGTACACTACAAGGTGGTATTAAAAAAGAAACAAAATGTGCTTACTAAAGTGTGTTCTAATTAGAAAGTTACATCATCGACATTATCAGGGAGGCGAAGATGGCAGAAGCAATTCGTAAAGTAAATATCATTGGCCATTTGAACCCAGATACAGACAGCATTTGTTCTGCACTTTCTTATGCGTATCTCAAAAATCAGATTGATAACCCTATCTATGAAGCTCGTCGCGCTGGCTCACTCAACCGTGAGACCGCCTTTGTTTTA
>CAUTGQ010000076.1:0-6132 GCA_963538075.1 uncultured Atopobiaceae bacterium | reverse complement strand
TTTCAAAGAGCTTGGTGTAGCCCTCTTTTGGCATGCCCTGATAGGTTGCACCTGGGAAATAACGATCGTCATCGCCGACAAAGATTGGAACGCGACCTGTGATGGACTTGTCAATCTGATCTGGAGTCTTTCCCCACTGCTTCATGGTGTAGTGAAGGAAGACGTTCTCATAAACGTAGTCAGCAATCTCTTCCAGATCTGAATCGTTCTTCTCGCGAAGCTCCATAATAGGAACTTTGACGTTCTCACCAAACGTGAGAACCAGCTTCTGATAGAGTTTCTCGCCACGCTCTTCTCCAAAGGCAAGCTTCAAAGACTGGTGGTTAAAAGGAACAGGCATCAACTGGCCGTTAATGTTAGCCAGAACTTTGTGCTGATAGTTAGTCCACTCAGTGAAGCGTGAGAGGAACTGGTGAACGCGGTCACTCATGGTGTGATAGATGTGTGGACCGTACTCGTGAACAAGAACGCCTGCGTCATCAAGGCGATCGTAAGCGTTACCGGCAATGTGGTTTCTGCGCTCAAAGATTGCTACCTTTGAGTTGCAGTTTTCTGCCATTCGGCGAGCAACAACTGCGCCTGCATAGCCAGCTCCAACAACAATAACGTCGTAGTTGTCGGGGTTAAAACCGGCAGGAAGACCATGATTGATAGACATGTAAACCTCCATGTGCGCCTAAGTGCGCAGGATTTGTATGTGAAACTTCACTCATTTTAACACGTGGCCATAAAGTGAGTCATGCGGGGCGCAAAGCTGTGCCGTTAGGCGTAAAATATTCAACTGGTATGAAAATGCATTTCTTAGCTTTTTGTGTCTAGCTTTTATACAAACTACAAGCTGAGAAGTGCAAAATTCAACGAGGCACAGATGTCAAAGTATGATTGGAGCACGACACATGAGCAAGTTTCTTGACCGTATGAAAGAAACCGCTAAGTCTGACGTAAAGACTATTGTTCTTCCAGAGGGCGAGGACCAGCGTACCATCGATGCAGCTAAAAAGATTGTTGCAGAAGGTATTGCAAAGGTCATTATTCTTGGCGATCCTGAGCAGATTACTGTTCCAGGCGCAACTGTGGTAGATCCTGCTACTGACGAGCGCCATGAGGCATATGCTCAGAAGTTTGCTGAGCTTCGTGCTCGTAAGGGCGTCACCATTGAGGAAGCTCGCAAGCAGATGAACGACGCTACCTACTTTGCAACCATGATGGTTAAGATGGGCGATGCTGACGGTCTGGTTTCTGGTGCTTGCCACTCCACCGCAAACACCTTGAGACCTGCATTGCAGATCATCAAGACTGCTCCTGGTACCAAGCTTGTTTCTGCATTCTTTATCATGAGCACCACTACTGACTTTGGTGAGGATGGCACCCTGCTCTTTGCTGACTGCGGCCTCAACATTGACCCATCTGCAGAGGAGCTCTCCGAGATTGCTCTTGCCTCCGCTGATTCTTGGCGCGCATTTATGAGCGAGGAGCCTCGCGTTGCTATGCTCTCTTACTCCACCATGGGCTCTGCTGGCGGTGCAACTGCCGAGAAGGTCCAGGAGGCCACAAAGCTTGCTCACGAGAAGAACGCTGAGCTTGCACTCGACGGTGATCTTCAGCTTGACGCAGCTCTTGTTCCTGAGGTTGGTAAGCTCAAGGCCCCATTCTCTAAGGTAGCAGGAAACGCAAACATCCTGGTCTTCCCTAACCTTGAGGCTGGCAACATTGGCTACAAGCTTGTTCAGCGCTTCAGTGGTGCTGAGGCATACGGTCCAATTCTTCAGGGCATTGCTCGTCCTGTTAACGACCTCTCCCGTGGTTGCTCCGCTGACGACATTGTTGGTGTTGTTGCAATCACTGCTGTTCAGGCTCAGATGGCAGACAACAACTAGTCTTTCTGCACTTCTAACTTGGTATACTAAGCCAGTCTCAAAAGAGGCTGGCTTATTCTTTAGCTGGAGGCATTTATGTCTGAAATTATTTCTATTTCTAGCAACTCTCTTACCGCTTCAATTGACACCATGGGCGCACAGCTCATGAGCTTACGTAAAGGTGAGTCCGAATACCTCTGGCAGGGAGATTCCAACTGGTGGCCAAGACGTGCTCCCATCCTCTTCCCCATTGTTGGTGTCTTAAAAGACAGCAAGGCAGAGTCTGCGGAAGGCACCATCTCTCTTGCACGTCATGGACTTGCTCGCCTCAACCAGTTTGAGGTTGTCGAGCAGAGTCCCTCTTCTGTAACGCTCCAGCTAAAAAGTACCGAAGAGACTCGCAAGTCTTATCCCTATGACTTTGAACTTAAGCTGATCTTCTCGGTAGCTGGTGATACGCTGATGCAAACGTATGAGGTCACCAATCCTGCAAACGTTGTACTGCCGTTTACTCTTGGCGCTCACCCAGCGTTCAACATTCCTGTGCCGGGCGTTGAAGCGGCCTCTTTGGACCAGTATCGCCTCTTGTTTACGCGCTCCTGGACCAGCTTTGGCCCTTCCATTACTGATGAGGGTCTATGTGACTACGCAACTCCACAAAGGCTTATCGTGGACTCTGACACGCTTCCTCTATCATGGGAGCTCATTGATCGCGAGAAGACCATCACACTTGAGGATGTTCCCGATAGGCGTATTACGCTGACGGCTAATGCAGAATCTTCGTCTGAGACTCATGGCATTCAGATGGACTTTGAAGGCTTTGATTATCTGGGCATTTGGAGTGCTGCTCCTGGTTGTCCATTTGTTGCTCTTGAGCCATGGTGCGGCATTGCAGATACCGTTGATACAGACGGTGTCTTTGAGCATAAACCAGGCATTATAAGCCTTGAACCTGGCCAAAGTATAGCTAAAACATTGAATATCAGGGTCTTCTAATGCACATTAGAAGAGCTGCTGCTAAAGACCTCTGCGCTGTTGCAGATTTGTACGACATAGGTCGTCAGACTATGTATCAGCAAAATAACACGTTTCAATGGAATGAGAACTATCCTCTTTTAGAAGACGCTGTTGCTGATTATGAAAGATGTGGTCTTTTTGTAGTCGCTGAAGATGAAACATCTGAAGAAATTATTGGTTGTTTTTCGCTCTTACCCGGTCCTGACGAGGCATACGTCAATATTGCTGAAGGCGCTTGGATAAACAGCCTGGATTACGTTGTTATTCACCGAGTGGCTGTTAAATATACAGGTCACGGAATTGCCTCTTTTATATTCAATTGGATTTGCGAAAACTATTCAAACGTTCGCGCAGATACTCATGAAGCAAATGTCGCTATGACTACGACGCTTACACATGCTGGTTTTGTGTATTGCGGCAAGGTAGTTGGACACGATAAAACACCTCGTGACGCATTTCATTTTGTAGCCTAATAGACAGCGAGAAACGCTTTGAACAAAAAGAGAGCCTGTGAATGAACTGCCTCCCATTTCTTGGACACGAGAAATAGGAGGCAGTTCAAAACACACCTAAGTCAGATAATCTGTTAAAAAGACGTATACATGACGCAGAAATTACCTCAAACATGCAGATTATCTTCATTAGGTGTGTAATATGCCCGCATCTGAGCAGAATATCTGACTTAGGTGTGTTCCTTAGGTGCGGAATTTACCTATAGTTAAATATTTTATATAACGCTATTCATTTTCTAGCATATTAGGTTAAGTATATACATAGAGATGCATATCGGGTAGTGCGACCGCCTAGCTTCCTGGTTATCTTGATTAAGAACATGTCGATTCTTCAGCAGAACCTACCAAAGCTGCGCTATTTTGTGCGCCAGGCCTAAAAGCCGACGCTAACACACGCTGCAGAATCATAATCACCCACATATGAACTGCCCCCCCATTTCTTATGTCCAAGAAATGGGAGGCAGTTCAGAATAAATCTCACAGGCTCTTTTACGTTTAACTTACATTGTTGTAGCGTGCGTTACTGAGCGCGCCTCTTACCAAGAACACCAGCTGCAATAAGAACAGAAGATGTAGCTGCTACAGATACTACAGCAAAGGAAGCATCACCAGTTGCAGGAAGCTTAGGCTCCTTCTTCTTTGGCTGCTTTGGCTTCTTAGGAGTCTCTGAAGGTGGAGTGGTTGGAGTTGGAGGAATGTGAGTATTAGTAATAGTAAAGCCACTGGTAACATCACCTGTTACCTCAGCGGTATATCCCTCAACCTCATCCTCAACAACGGTGTACGTAATAGCTGTGGTAGTGCCAGCCTGATTCTTATCGAGGTTGCTAAATGTTGCAGTCCAACCATTTGCATCAGAAAGAACCTCGCTCTTACCAGTGTCTACGCCGTCTGCATAAAGGTGTACGGTAACTGAAGTAGGACGAGTGCCGTCAACGTTATTCTGATCATCCCAGATCTTAGACACAGAAACACTTACCTGCTGATCACCAGTTGCAGTACCGGCACCGCGAGGGTTAATCCACCAACCTTCACGAGTGAAGTTATCAGTGTTGCCATCAAAATCAAGAGTTGCTCTATTGTCTACCTGGGTAACGTTGGCTGGAACAATGGTCTTGTACTCAAGCCAGCAATCCTGGATAAGTGGTTGGAAACCAGCAAAGTTAACCTGATTATTGAGTCGAGCAAAATCAAGAGTGTAACCATTAGGAGTAAAGGTAATTGCAGGAAGAATCTGATCCGCAGAAAGAGTCTGAACAGCACCGTTAACAAGGTGGAGAACAAAAGAGTGCTTAAGATATGGACCAGCAAGCTCATCTGAAGGATTAACGCCAGTACCCGTAAGCTTTGATGCATCAACGGTATAAGGATTTACAATCTGATCCTTAACAGTGGCATTAAGCAGACCAACCTGGGTGATATCAGATGGAGTTAGGTTAACAACCCAGCTGGTAACGTAATAATCATTTCCAGTTGTAATAGTTGCACCAGAAGGAAGTGTATAGGTTGTCTCTGCAGTTGCGCCAGTTCTGTTGTACTTAGTAATTGCAGTATCCATTGCAGCAATAGAACCGCCATACGTCATGTTAAGGCTGGTGTTACCAATATTGAGCGTAGTGCTACCATTGCCTCTCCGTGCAATTTCGCTTGACCAATTAAGCGAGAAAGACATCTGGCCATGAACGTTAAGGAGACCCGCAATATTGTTATTGAAGGTAACGGTCATGGTATTAGGGTTACTGGTAGGAGTTGCAGTACCAACAGAAATACTATTTCCGTTTGCATCTACACCCATAACCTCAAAAGGAGCTGGAGTGTTATTCTCTAGCTCTGCAGGAAGCATAATAGTAAAGGTATCACCTGGTTGTGCAGGGGCACCATTGTTGAGTGCATAATCAAAACTAACGCGCACGTTACTACCAACTAATGTTGTATAGCTAGCATTTGAAATAGTTGGTGTGTACTCAACAGCTTGTGCCTTTGTGTTGAATACAGTGAGCGCAGCAAATACAGTGAGCACAAACATAACTGCAAAGCTCAAAGACCTGCTAACTAAACTCTTAGACTGCATGATGCTCCTCACAGCTAGTTCAAAGATTTATTTATCTGCACACAAATAGCTGTACAAAACAATAAGATTTCTTTGAAACTCTAACTTATTACTAAAAAATATAAAGTTCTAAAGTACTGATGTCAAAGAAGTATCTATACCTCCATAAAAAACTCCCGCACAGAGTGCGGGAGTTAATAATTTTTTTGATTGTAAGCAAAACTTACTTGCCCAAAAGCTCCTGAACATCAAGAGCAATCATATACTCCTCATTGGTAGGAACAACCAGGACGCGTACTTTTGAATCTGGAGCAGAAATATCACGGATTTCACCAGAGCGAACCTTGTTCTTCTCCTCATCAATCTTGACGCCCATCCACTCAAGCTCTTTAACAACGCCAAGACGCATCTCATCAGAGTTCTCACCAATACCAGCGGAGAATGCCATGGTGTCAAAACCATGCATAGCCTGAGCCATCTCCATAATGAGCTGAGAGGTACGGTAATAGAACATCTCAAGTGCAAGCAGGCAGTCCTTATCGCCAGCATGAGCGCCATCCTCAATATCACGAGAATCGGAATGGCCAGACAGGGCAAGAAGACCAGACTGCTTGTTCATCATAGTGTCAATCTCATCGATGGAGTAACCACCAACGCGAGAGAGATAAAAAACAGTAGCTGGGTCAATAGTGCCGCA
>CAUTGQ010000075.1:0-6150 GCA_963538075.1 uncultured Atopobiaceae bacterium | reverse complement strand
GGACTCTTTCCAATAGCTGCGGCATTCTTAAGCATGCTCTTGCCTTGCTTAAGTGCCTTTTGATCGCCGTCGGTCTCTTCTCCACCAGAATAGTGAGCATTCTGGAACGCCTCTGCCTCAGTATTCTGACGTGGACGATTAACCAGCTCAAGGCGAAGAATAGTACGAAGGAAGTCCTCGTACATGGTGTTTACCAGCAGCGTAAATGCTTCATATGCCTCAGTCTTATACTCAACCAGAGGATCGCGCTGGCCAAAACCACGAAGACCAATACCAGTCTTTAGGTAATCCATCTCCTGGAGGTATGCCATCCAGCGAGTATCAATGACGCGAAGCATTACCTGAGCAGCAAGCTCACGCATAACTTCTTCGCCAAGCTTCTGGGTCTTCTCGTCAAAGGTTTTCTGAACAAAAGCAGTGACGTCCTCTTCAAGCTGCTCAAACTTGGTGTCCTCGGTAAACTCTGGAAGATCTGTCTTACCAGTAAGCTCGGTGAGCCACTTCTCAAGACCCTCAAGATCCCACTCGTCAGCATCTCCGTAGCAGAACTCCTCACAAACGCGCTGAGTAGTAGAAGCAGTGACTGTCTCGATGAGCTCCATAAGATCCTTGCCATCAAGAATCTTATTTCTCTCCGCGTAAATGACCTGGCGCTGCTTGTTCATGACGTCGTCGTAATCAAGGACATTCTTACGCATTGCAAAGTTGACTTCCTCAACCTTATGCTGAGCGCCCTCAACAAGCTTGGTAACAATCTTTGCCTTGATTGGCATATCGTCAGGAAGCTCATAGCGCTGCATCATTGCTGCAACGCCGTCCATGCGGTCTCCGCCAAAGCGACGCATCAGATCGTCTTCAAGAGAGAGGTAGAACTGAGTCTGACCAGGGTCTCCCTGACGACCAGAACGACCACGGAGCTGGTTGTCAATACGACGGCTCTCGTGACGCTCGGTACCAATAACGCACAAACCACCTGCAGCGGTTACTGCCTCACGCTCAGTAGCGCAAATCTCCTTGGCCTCTTTGCGAGCGGCTTCTTTTTGCTCCTGAGTGGCCTCGGCTGGCTCAATTCCCTGGTTGCGAAGGATATCTTCAGCCATAACGTCTGGGTTGCCGCCCAGAAGAATATCGGTACCACGACCTGCCATGTTGGTTGCGATGGTAACCGCACCCTCACGACCAGCCTGAGCGATAATCTGCGCCTCGCGCTCATGGAACTTAGCATTCAGAACGTTATGCTTAATGCCACGCTTAGAAAGAATGCGAGAAATACGCTCGGAGTTGTCAATAGAAACGGTACCAACCAGCACTGGCTGACCATTTTGGTGACGCTCTTCAACGTCTCTTACAACAGCCTCGAACTTAGCGTCAATGGTTCGATAGACCAGATCATCCAGGTCCTCACGCTTAACAGGGCGATTAGGTGGAATAACCTGAACAGGAACGTGGTAAACCTCACGGAACTCTGCGTCCTCGGTCATTGCGGTACCGGTCATACCAGAGAGCTTGTCGTACATGAGGAAGTAATTCTGGAGCGTAATAGTTGCCAGAGTCTGGTTCTCTTCACGTACCTGAACATTCTCTTTTGCCTCGATTGCCTGGTGAAGACCCTCAGAATAACGGCGGCCTTCCATAATACGACCGGTAAACTCATCAACAATCTTAACTTCACCGTCAATGACAACATACTGCTGGTCACGATGGAACATGTACTCAGCCTTCAGTGCCTGCTGCAGGTGATTTACCAGCTGGCCAGATTCATCGTTGTAGATGTCGTCAATGTTTAGAGCGCGCTCGACCTTCTCGAGACCAATCTCTGTTGTTGCGATGGTGTGCTTTGCCTCGTCCATCTCAAAGTCAACATCTGGAGTTAAGCCGCGAACAGCCTTAGCAAAATCCTTATAAGTACCTGCAGATTTAGTGCCAGCACCAGAAATAATCAGAGGAGTACGGGCCTCATCGATAAGAATGGAGTCAACCTCGTCGACGATGGCATAATGATGTCCACGCTGAACGCGCATCTCTGGACGAGTAACCATGTTGTCGCGCAGGTAGTCAAAGCCAAACTCTGAGTTTGTACCGTAGGTAATATCTGCCTCATACGCAGGCTTTTTAAGGCTCAAACGCATGCCGTTCTGCAGAAGACCAACGCTAATACCCAAGAACTTATAGATGGTGCCCATCCACTCGCTGTCTCGTTTAGCCAGGTAATCGTTGACGGTAACAATGTGAACGCCTTCACCGCTTAGCGCGTTAAGATAACCAGCAAGGGTGGAGACAAGCGTCTTACCTTCACCGGTCTTCATCTCTGCAATAGTGCCCTTGTGGAGTGCAATACCACCAATAAGCTGGACGTCAAAGTGACGCTGGCCAATAGTTCTTACCGAAGCCTCACGTACTGTTGCAAAAGCCTCTGGAAGAAGGTCGTCTAGGCTTTCTCCCTCGGCATAGCGAGCCTTAAACTTCTCGGTCTGAGCCTGAAGCTCTTCATCGCTCATGGCCTGCATTGTTGGCTCAAGCGCATTGATCTTCTCGACAATACGCTTATATGCTTTGAGGTCCTTATCAGCACCAAAGGACAGAATCTTAGAGAGGAAATTAGGCATAGCTTTTTCCTTGACGTCGGGCATCTATCTTCGGTTGATAGACACAGTATTCAACTTATATATCATACCCCGTCTAACTGCTTGAATCACACTACATGGCGTCGTAAAATCCCAATTTCGTTATTTCTCCACCACTGGTTTCTATTGATTCTTTTCCCTTTTCTGCGCCTGCAATCATCCTAAGCTGTTTAGAGGGCATTTTTCTGCGCTTCGTAACGTATTTCTGCACGTACAAGTCATAGTACTGTTGTGCATCCTGTGCTCGACCGCATTTTCTAAGCGCCTGGATAAGTGCCATAAGTGTGTCTTCTCGCATATCATCAACAAGGTAGGCAAGCTCTGCAAAGTGCACCGCAAGCGTATAGTGAGTAATTCTCAAAGCTGCCGCCGAAGCCGTCACCATAGTGTCTATGTATTGATCTCTCAAGGCAATGCGGATGGGGTCTGCAAACCTAAAGCACTCATCCTCGGGAAGATACAAATCACCTTGATAAAGCTCTTCTGCCTGCTTAGCCAGGTGCACTATGTCTTCATCACTGTTTGATGATGCGACACTCTTTGCTAATCGCGTAAAAATATCAATATCTACGGTTACCTGCTGGGGATTAAAACCAAGTGTTCTTTCAATCCGAGATGCCTCCAAAGGCTCACAGCCTTTCTTGATTTCCTGCACCTCTTTGCGAATAACCCGAGTAGCTTGATACAGGCGCTCTTGCCAATGTGCCTGATCAGCCTCAGGCCAAATCTGCTGAGCAATTTGCGACCTAAAGCTCATGTGATTGTGGGCCAGCGCCAAATACACAAGCAGCGCCTTTGCCGAACGATAAGCAATTTTTCTTCCGGCAATCTCCTCCCCTTGAACAGACAAACTAAATCTGCCGAGAAGAGCGATGTACACCCCAGGATGAGCATTCTGTTTCTTCTCTACACGCGAACTCTTAACCACAGAGTTTTCAGTCCGAGAATCCCCCGCTCCTTGTCTAAATGCCCTCCATTTTGTTACATCTCGCTTACCCTCATTTGAACGTAAATAATGCAGCCATTCTTCTGGCATTTCTCGTTCTAGACACTGCTGAAATTCAGACTCGTCAGACAAAAGTGCCCTCATGAGCCACATGGCATTTTCAGGTACTCCATACTCAACAGTATCAAGCCAGACGGGAGCATGCCCGTTTACACTTTTAAAGAGAGCTTTGTATATTGTTCTACATGCTGCTTTTAGCGATGGATGGGTGATTGTCTCAAGGCTCTTCTCCGTAGGTTTGACGCCCAAGAAAAACCCTGCAATATCTTCAATGATCTTTCCGACCTGCGCCACATATAGTGAGTCCCATTCCCTGCTCAGCAGCATCGCTCTTCTCGCCTGGAGCTGAGCTTTAGGGTATGCCCTGCTTCTAAGACTGAGAAGAGCTCCAATAAGAAGCGCAGGTACTTGAATCATACGATTGCCGTGTGATTCAGCTTGGCTTATGAGCTGCTCAGTGTCGTATAAGTTGCCAACAGAAAAGCTCTTTTCAAAAAGGTAGCGAACGCATTTAAGTAATCCCACAGATCCCTTTAAGGCGCTTGCCTCCCCTTCTTGTAAAAATGAGAGCGCTTTGGAGCTGCGTGCATCAAAGTCCTTTTGACATACACCCAGCAATGCGTAAAGCAATTCAACATCAACTGTTTGAATTGACGAGGTTATAGAAGAAGCCTTTTCGTACTGTTGCTCAAGAAGCAGCAGTTGAAGGGCGTATTTAAAATTTCCCTGGATAGCCAAATCAATCGCACGTTTATGGAGTGCAATTTTCTTTTCAAGCGGACTTAACTCAAGGTCCTCTTTCAAGGCTGGCAGCGGTTTTTGCAGAAGCAGCTTTAGCAGTGTTATGTAAGCGGTCTGCTTGAGAAAACCATTAAATGAGGTAAGGTTCTCAAGTGTTTTACCAGCATCTTTACTGTTCATTGGACCTTTGGTATTAGACAGGGCATCTACCATTCTTTTTGCGGCTTTTTTACTTGAGTTTTCTAGCGTACAGTCAGAATGTGTAGCGGTAAGCGCATTATCTACCAGCTCAATATATCCAGCATCAACAAACTCCGTTGCATGAGAAAGCACAATTTCCCAGGTAATCTCTTCTCTAATCAACGAGCTCACAAATGCAGCCTTAGAGAAATCTTCTCTATCGATGAGCAGGGTTATAGCTTTCAAAGCGAGTTTTTCATGTTTGCCTACTAGAGCGATAAGCTCCTGTTTATTAAAGTTCAACACATCAAATCTTGTAGTATGAAGGCACGAGAAACGCCTCGTTTCAACATGCACACCAAAGAAAGGCGCATCTTGTTCTATCTTGGCCAAATACTCAAGATCGGCTTGTCCGCACATACGACTCAAATCATCGAACGAACCAACGCCAAGCAACATCATGCCTAATCTGAGCCTCAGTTCCTCAATGCCAAGAGTGCTCCTG
The DNA here is from genome assembly GCA_963538075.1 of uncultured Atopobiaceae bacterium. GTDB lineage: Bacteria > Actinomycetota > Coriobacteriia > Coriobacteriales > Atopobiaceae > Lancefieldella. The sequence goes on along the minus strand of CAUTGQ010000075.1, from coordinate 1,094 downwards.
AGCATATATGATGCAACACAAGCCAGACTTGTTAGATACGTAATAGGAACGTCGGCATCACCACGCTCGCAGAACGTGACCGGCAAAGAATACACAAGCGTTGGAATACCGCGTGTCAATCTCATACTATTCAAAACGGATTGTTCTGAATTATCAATGCCAGGCATAAAGGTAAGTAGCTCATTCTTGCCCAGAACATATACGCTCGGAACTTCATCAATTAACTGGCGCGCTTCAGGAGATAAGGAAAACGCAACAAGACAGCCAGCCATGCGAAGTCGTGCGATTGATTTAACCTGACGAGCAACAAAATACTCGTCAGACGGAGGAAAGTCGTCAATAAGAACGAGCCTTTTAAGTGCCTTTGAATTCTTTCCGTTGCAGATAGAAGTGCTTTTCTTAGTAAGAATCTGGGTTGCCTCTTGAGCCGAAAGGCTGGAAAGAGAAATCTCATACACATTCCATCCGTTCGACTGTGCATAGTCTGCCAGCTCTCTCAGAAACATGGTCTTGCCCATGCAGGGTTCTGAACAAAGCGCAAGTGGCCTCTTTGTCTTCTCCATTGTTCTAAAGAAGTGTTGAGGCGGAACAATCCTGCTATAGTCACCCATCACATGGCGAGAAGACCCACCTAGCAGCGACTCTGTTCCAGCTTCTTCTCTGTTTTCCGACTCCATAAAGCTCTCCTTACTATTCAAATACTCAAGCGCTACAAGCGCTCTAACATTTTTCATTTCAAAATTTGGTGTGCGATAAATAATCAAGCTAAATTTGTCAGAAAGTGAGAAGGTTTAGGTGAACGGTAGGTGAAATATGGTCAGATTCAAGACAGATTAGTGACAAAATGTATGCAGAAATGCACAAATGTTGAAATTAGATAACATCAAATAGTAAAAATTATCTTCCGTGAACGGTATTTAATTAAGATAATTATGTAAATATTGTGACACATAATTAAAACATAATACGTAATTAATATGTGTTTTTAGTAAATATTTTTATGCTATTTTCGAATATTTTGCCACTCAAAAAAGAGGACCCCACAAACGTGAGATCCTCTCGACATAAAAATGCCCCTTGTTGGTCAGCGACGT
>CAUTGQ010000074.1:0-6158 GCA_963538075.1 uncultured Atopobiaceae bacterium | reverse complement strand
TAATTAAAATAACGAAGGAGGAGGTGTTTTATGTCAAAGAAACAAATCAATCTATTTGTAGGCTCTGTCGGAGCTTTTATCGGAGTATTTGTTTTTATCGCTTATATTCCACAAATTATTGCAAATCTACAGGGAGTAAAGGCTCAACCTTTTCAACCTCTATTTGCAGCAGTTTCTTGTCTAATTTGGGTCATCTATGGTTGGACTAAAGAGCCCAAAAAGGACTGGATTCTCATTATTCCAAATACTGCTGGTGTAATTTTAGGCGGATTAACATTTCTCACCGCTTTATAGTGATTAAGCAGCAAATTTAATTTAGAAATCCGACAGCATCTAATGGTGCTGTCGGATTTTAATTAACATGCGTCTTACCTCTGTCGCCATTCTTGGCGCTTTTCTCATTCTGCATCATAAACAAACTCAATAAGCTAGTTCTTAGACACCCATCCCCGGAAAGCCAATCTGTCGCAGCGCCTCATACAGCACAATGGCGGCAGCGTTTGAAACGTTAAGCGCACTGACCGAGAACTCGTTAGGGTCAATGAAGTTTCCGCAAATATCCTGCCGCAAAAGCGCTGGATGAGCGTATTGGTCATCACCGTCAAGTGCATCGTGCTTTTGACTCCAGTCCTCACGATTAACCAGGCTTGCGGAGTCTTGCAACATTGGGATTCTCTCACACTCGTCAGCATGCTGGGCCAGGAGTTCCTCGGATAATCCCAAGCTTTCTTTGCCAAAGATAAGGTAATCCCCATCGCGATACGTTGCCTGAGTATAGGTCTTCTTAGCTTTCTTAGTCAGAAAATGTAGTGGAGATCTACTGGCCGTAAAAACACCGTTGGAAGCGGTGCCTGCAGCGGCAACAGCGTCGTGTGCAGCGTCCCCAGCTGGTGCGCCAGATGCTTGGATAAGACCGTTCTTCTCCAGAAATTGATCCCAGTTGTCGTAGACAGAAACGTTAAGGCTTTGCCAATAGGCCATACCTGCTCGTTTGAGGCTTTTGTCATCAAGCGAGAAACCCAACGGGCCCACCAAGTGCAAGTGAGTCCCGCTCACTACGCAGGTGCGGCCAATGTTTCCCGTATTTGCAGGAATCTCGGGCTCTACCAGTACAACGTTGAGCATAGGTTATGCCAGAACAAAGCTGGTCAGGAATGCAATAAGTCCGCCAAGTGCCATAGTGGCTGGCAGCGTCACAAACCAAGCGGCAATAATCTTGCGCGCAACGCCCCAGCGCACGGAGCTGCGACGACGAGCAGATCCTGCACCCATGATGGATGTGGTGATGACCTGTGTAGTGGAAACTGGTGCTCCAAGTGCAGTCATAATCTCAATTGCAACGGTAGAACTTGTTTCGGCAACAAAGCCAATAACTGGCGTGAGCTTGGTAACGCCATCGCCAACGGTACGCATAATGCGGCCGCCGCCAATGGAGGTGCCCAGTGCCATGGTGGTAGCGCAGAGTAGTTTGACCCACAGAGGAATGCCCATGGAAGGGTCGTGTAGACCAGCGGTAATCAGGGCCAACGTGATGATTCCCATGGTCTTCTGAGCGTCATTATTGCCGTGGCTGTATGCCATAAACGCAGCTGAGAGCACCTGAAGACGATGGAAGAGACCGTTTGCCTTTTTAGGTGGCCAATCAGCAAAGATCTCAAATACCAGCTTCATAATGAAGTAGCCCAGAGCCATGCCAATAAGTGGCGAGGTAAAGAGAGGGATAACAACCTTCTCGATGACGCCCGCCCACAAAATATGACCTGTGCTGCCGGTAAATACGATGGTTGCGCCAATAAGGCTGCCGATGAGCGCATGCGAAGATGAACTTGGAATTGAGAACCACCAGGTAAAGAGGTCCCAAATAATGGCACCCATCAGTGCAGCAAAAATAACGTAGAGCTGTAGCTGAATATCAACCAGACCAGACGCAATGGTCATAGCGACCTTCTCGCTCATAAGTGCGCCGATAAAGTTCATGATTGCGGACATGGCAATTGCCGTGCGAAGAGGCAACGCCTTGGTATACACCGTGGTTGCAATAGCGTTTGCGGTGTCGTGGAAACCGTTGATGAACTCAAATATCAGAGCGGAAACAAGTACCGCAATAAGCAAGATGCTAGCCATTTTTCACGATGACATTCTGAACAGCGTTTGCAACATGCTTGCAAGCGTCAAGGGTTGACTCAAGTCTATCCAGAAGGCTCTTCCACTTAAGAACCTCAATTGGATCATCAACATTCCTAAAGATAGAGCTCAGAGCGTTACGATACACAACATCGCCCTGATCCTCGTATTCATTTGCAGAGCGTGTGTGACGAATAACCGAATCGTCCTTGTGATAATCAGGGAGACGATCAAAAGCCTTCTGTAGCTCCTCTGAGGCAAATAGGATTAGGTGAGCTACCTGAACAGCCTCTGGACGCATCTCTTTGATGTCATACATGCTGAGGTGAGCAGAAACGCTCTCAATACCGTCTGCAATCTCGTCCATAAGCAGGGCTAGGCGTGAGATGTCCTCGCGATCAAATGGCGTGATAAAAGACGTGTTAAGGGTGGAAATAATCTTTCCTACCTGGTCATCGCAGAGCGTCTCATAGTTCTTAATCTGGACTTCATAATCTTCTGAGCTCGGAAATGACTCCATGTAGGAGACAAACAGTTTTGCCGTAGAAACAATCAGTGCAGAAAACTCAGAGAACATGCTATAAAACTCATCTTCTCTACGAGAAACACGACTCATATGACGCCCTTCACTTGGACTTTTTATTACATACACAGACATATTTAGTATAGCTGTTTAAGGCGTATATACTGAGGATAATAGCAATTTCTGACTCACAATAAAGGGCATCTTGTACGTAATAAAATATGGGACAGGGAGGCAAGATTATGCGAGAAAAGCTGTTTGATTACGTTGCAAATCAGTACGGTATAAACCCCGACTATCCCTTCTCGACAGCTCCAACGTATGCTGTTTTACGCCACCCGCACAATAATAAGTGGTTTGCGCTTGTTGCTGATGTTCCTGGTAAAAAGCTAGGCTTGAAAGAATCCAAACACTACGATTTTGTTAATGTAAAAATAGATGATCCATTTCTTCTGGAAATGCTTCTACATCAAGATGGTTATTTGCCTGCGTACCATATGAATAAAGAGCATTGGATTTCCATACTTTTGGATGGCTCCATTGACTTTGATGAGCTCTGCCAATGGATTGATGCGAGTTATTCGGCAACAAACTAACGAATATCTTCTTGAGTGATTGGGTAAGAACCAGCAACCCGTTAATTAATCATTGGAGGTTACTTTACATGACAGAGAAGCGCGCTATTACGTTTGACGAGAACTTCTTCAACAGGATGGGACAGATCGGCAGCGTACTATCAGTCATGATGTATGTTTCTTATATCCCACAGATTACCAATAACCTTGCTGGAAATAAGGGTAGTTTTATCCAGCCGCTGGTTGCTATGATCAACTGCATCGTGTGGTTTGTTTACGGCGCCTTCAAGAAAGAACGCGATGTTCCTATTATGATTGCTAACGCCCCAGGTATTATCTTTGGACTTGTGACTGCAATAACTGCGCTACTATAAGCGAAGAAACACACAACAAGCTAACTCAGCAAATAAGGCGGTCATATGGCACTTATGGATGTCTATAAGGTTATCTGTATTCCTATGGCTGCCTTTTATTTTCTTACGGTGTATCTGCTTCTTGGAAAGAAGAACTTGAGCAAAGTTTTTAAGCACACAAACTTTGATTTACTCCGTTTTGGAATGCTCATGCTCTTCTATATCTTTGTGGGCATCGCATTTTTTATCGCCATAATGTTTCTTACGACAGAAGCTGCGCTGAAACAGCAATTTCTTGTTCCAGCCTTTATGGGCATTGGCGTCCTTATTATTGTTTGTGGCATCTTCACACAAATAGCCAAACGCTCTACTCACGAGACCCTGCAGACTATTAGGGACATAACTGTGCCTCTTATCTGGGGCATTACATCGTTTGCGTATATGCAAACCGTGTTCTACTTAGTGGGCCTGGCAAAATAACCGCGCGATGTTGCTACGTCGCTCAGTTTGATCTGGGCACTTCTCGCCATTTAATTGCCTGCCTCTATGCGAACCTTTTGGCCCTCAACGTGAACTCTGTCCTGTGCAAAAAGCTGCAACACCTCAGGATACAGCTTATGCTCTACCTGGTGAATTGCCTCTTCAAGCTGGTCAACAGTCCAGCCCTCCTCAACCACAACAGGTCGCTGAGCAATAATGGGACCGCGGTCGTAATCAGCGTTTGCCAGGTGAACGGTAACGCCCGTCACCTTGACTCCGTATTCAAACGCATCCTGAATAGCATGCGCACCGCGGAAGCTTGGCAACAGTGCCGGGTGCAGGTTGAGAACGCGATTAGGGAAGGTGTTCAGAATAGGAACACCAACTTTACGCATGTAACCAGCCATAACAACGTAATCAACGTTATAGCGCTTAAGCTCGGTAGCAATCACCATGTCCGCAACAAACGGATCTTCGTACGTCTCTTTTGAGAGCGTCAGCGTTTGCAGGCCGGCTGCCTCTGCCCTTTTCAAGCCGTATGCACTAGGGCGAGAAGAGACAACCAGTTCAATGGTTGCATCCAACGTACCGGCCTGGATGGCATCAATGATGGCCTGGAGGTTGGTACCTGAACCAGAAAGAAGAACGCCAAGCTTAATTGGCATCGTTGTAGACCACCTTTCCGGTGCCTGGGATAATCTGACCCATAACAAATGGCTCAAAGCCCTGTTCAGAGAGGGCCTCTGCTACGTCGTCAACATCATCCATGTCCACAATCAGAGCCATGCCAACACCCATGTTGAAGGTGCGATACTGCTCATCAAGGGACAGATTTGCGGCGTTAGAAACGTAAGAAATAACAGGTGGGATAGACCATGCAGGACCAGCCTCTCCACCACGATCAACCTCTGCATCAAGGTGAGATGGAAGTGCACGGTTAAGGTTCTCGGTGATGCCACCACCGGTAATGTGTGCCATAGCCTTGATAGGTGCGCCTGCGCGAAGGGCAGCAAGCAATCCACCTGCATAAATGGTGGTTGGACGCAAAACGGCATCTGCAAGAGACTCGCCATCAAGCTCCTCCAGAGGCTGGTTGAGCTCCTCGACCGTCTTGCCCTCAATGGCCACCTTGCGAACCAGCGAATATCCGTTGGAGTGAATGCCAGAGGAAGGAAGTCCAAGGATAATATCACCCTCACTGACCTTCTCGGGACCTAAGATCTTTGGTTTGTCCACAACGCCCACAACAAAGCCAGCCAGATCGTAGTCGTCTGGGTTCATAACGCCTGGATGCTCGGCCATTTCGCCGCCAACCAGAGCACAACCGCTCTTGCGGCAACCCTCTGCGATGCCACCAACAATCTCGGCAACGGCCTCAGCTTTGAGCTTGCCCACAGCTACGTAATCCAGGAAGAACAGAGGCTCAGCGCCCATGGGGACAATATCATCAACGCACATTGCAACCAGATCCTCGCCCACCGTATTGTGGCGGTTGAGCAGCTGAGCAATGGCAAGCTTGGTGCCAACGCCGTCGGTGCCGCTGACCAGCACGGGCTCCTCCATGTCCTTCAGAGCTGCGGCCGAGAAGCAGGAGCCAAAGCCGCCCAGGCCGCCAATGACCTCGGGACGAGTAGTTGTAGCAACAGCAGCTTTGATGGCGTCAACCGCGCGAGCACCCTCATCAACATCGACGCCTGCGTCGGCGTAGGTTATCTGCTTGGCTGGATCAGCGGAAGTGGTCATTGTTTCTCCCCTTACTGCTCTGAGGGCACAAGGCCCTGATCAATTAACTGCTGTTCTACCTGGTCAAACTTTAGTGCATACGATGGGTGCAAGTTATCGGGCTTGTTCTCTGGCAAGAATCTCTGATGGAAGTCCTCGGGAATTTCCACGGGATATTTGCCGCTAAAGCAGGACTCGCAATAACCGCGAGAAGGAACACAGGCAAGCAGGCCTTCCAGGCTCAAGAAGCCCAAAGAATCCGCACCAATATACTCGCAAATTTCTTCTGTACTCATTTTTGCTGCCACAAGCTGATGCTGGTCAGCGGTGTCGATGCCGTAGAAGCAGGGCCATGCAACCTTAGGAGAAGCGCTTCTGACG
>CAUTGQ010000073.1:0-6233 GCA_963538075.1 uncultured Atopobiaceae bacterium | reverse complement strand
AGATCTATCGCTGTGACTGGAGTTCAGACGTGTGCTCTTCCGATCTATTCTTTGTTCGTGGTCACGCAACAGGTAAGTCTTGTGAGTATATTGCTCGGGAGTATCCAGAGCTTTACGCTGCATTTGAGGATGAACCTAGTGCTCAACAAGCTGAAGAGATGTCAAAGATTATCAACGAGCTCTTTGAGCAAAGGATGAAGAAGCACAATCTCTAAAATCAAATCAAACAATAGAGTTATTTGTAATAAGAATGGCAGCTATGAAGTGTTGTTATGCCATTCTTATTTTTTTTTCATTCAACGCCGAAATATAGCCATTGGCCGACAGATTAGCTGTTAAAGCATACTCGAACAGAATATCATTAGAGCTACCAAGTCATTACTCTTATGTCAATTGCGACAAGCAGTTCTAATGAGGTGACAGCAGATGAAGCATAGAAAAAGGTTTATAAAAGGTCTGTCATTATTGGTAGTTCTTGTTATTTGTGGCTTACTGATTAACAACTGGTTTTTTAAGCTGAATACTATGAGGCTACCAGAGTTAAAAAAGCAGGCAGCTCAGTATGTTGTGCAACAATATGAGAATAAGAGAAATGGTCTTAAATCTGATTTTGGATCCGCAGGAAATATTGACTTAGAGACTGCTACTATTTCTGGCCCATTTTTAGGAGTCAGTCAAGCTAACCAACTTATGTTGAATGTAGATTTATATTGGGTAATAAGCTCTCAAGAAACGGTTGTTGGTACAGTTGAGCAAGATTTGGGGCTATTCGCCATTGGGTCTTATTTTGGAACTCCAAAAATGTGGATTCAAACAAGTAACGCTGGGCTGTTACAAGAAATGCATAAGAGAAATTATAGATGCCTAGTTAGAAATTTTTGTGGCGTAGGGTTAAGTGGATGGCCGCCACCTTACCTAGCTGATGGCTATTTAGGAAGTTATAGCCCAGCAGATGGAAATTTTCACATCGAAAAACATGATGAACAAGTATCAGAGATAATTGAATCTCATTTAGGGGAAGAACACTTGGATTTTATGGCGAACCCTGAGCGTGTTGTGGATTTAGTTAAGTAATCTTGAGGTGTTTTCTCTGTTTGATCAAAAAGGCATTGCTAGAAAAGTCTTAAATCCAAATATTGTTCCCGTGTCAGCGCCAACTACAGACTTAAGTGAGGTGACTGATGATGCAGCGTAGAAAAAGATTTATAAAAGGTCTGTCATTATTGGTAGTTCTTGTTATTTGTGGTTTGCTGATAAATAACTGGATTTTTAAGTTGAATACTATGAGACTGCCAGAGTTAAAAAAGCAGGCAGCTCAGTATGTTGTGCAACAATATAATGCTTGTAAAAACGGTTCAAAGTCAGATTTTACTTCTGTTGATAACATTAACTTGGAAGATACAGAGATTGCTGGCCCGTTTTTGGGCGTTAGCAAAGATGGCCCAGTAGTAATGAACATAACGCTTTATTGGACAATAAGTTCCCATGGAGTTCTTATTGGAACTGTTGAGCAAGATTTGGGAGTCTTTGCTATAAGTGCATTTACGGGATCTTCATCAGAACTGTGGATTCAAACAAGGAACGCTGGGCTGTTACAAGAAATGAATAAGCAAAAATTACCGTGCTTGGTTTGGTCAGTTGCAGGAGAAAATGGATGGCCTCCAAGCTACCGATCAGATGGTTATTATGGCCGCTATAGTCCAGCTGACGGAGATTTCGAAATTATAAAAGAAGATAGTCATGTATCGGAAATTATTAGCTTCCGATTAGGGGAAGAACACTTGGACTTTATGGCAAATCCTGAACGAATCCTGGATTTAACCAAGTAATTTTGCGGCGTTTTCGATGTTCTAAGACAAGAGTCAGTTCATTTTGGGCTGACTCTTGTTTAATCTTCACAACATATCCGTAATTTCTAAAGGCAAACGGTAGTAAATCATCGGTAAACGGTAGTTGACTTTGCTTACTACTTATGTAGTTAGTTAAATAATTTATATATTATACAAGGTAAAATAATAGTAAAGCCCGCTAACTGCGGGCCTTCTTAGCTGCTATTAAGATTTATATGAGGTAAATAATACAACAAAACACGTTTTCATATTTTGAGCAGCCAATGAGCGAGAAATTAATACCGTTGGGCGAACTGTCTTCAGAACAAATATCTTTTCTTCATATAGTTATGTAGATGTAAGCCACACAAGTGGCATTGGTGCCACGTTGTGGCAAGGAGAGTTTTTAGAAAGAGGCAGAAATGAGCGAGTTTATTAACCGTCCACTTTCGCGTCGCGGCTTCCTTGGCGGAGCAACTGTAGCAGCTGGTCTTGGTCTCACCGCTTGCGGTGGCGGACAGCAGAAGGCAGCTGAAGCTCCATCTGGAAAGGAAGGCGGCGGCACAATTACTGCTGGTACCGCTTATTCAACCCAGAACTATGATCCATCTACTACTTCATCAGCACTTGCTCTTGGCGTTAACTGGCAGGTAGTTGAGGGCCTCTATGGTCTTAACTTCCATGACTACTCAACATTCAATGAGCTTGCTACTGCTGATCCAAAGAAGGTAGACGATTACACCTTTGAGATTACCCTCCGTGACGGCGCAAAGTTCTCTGATGGTAATGAAGTTAAGGCAGATGACGTTGTTGAGTCCTTCAACCGTTCCGCTGCTAAGGGTAGCGTTTACGTCCCAATGCTTTCCCCAATTGCTTCCGTAGAGAAGAAGGATGACAAGACTGTCACCGTTAAGACCACTATTGCTAACTTCTCCCTCCTCAAGGAGCGCCTGTCCATCGTTCGCGTTGTTCCAGCAAGCAGCTCCCAGGATGAGATGAAGAAGCAGCCAGTTGGTTCTGGTCCATGGCAGTTTGAGTCCATCTCTGACAACACTCTTGACCTTGTTCCTAACAAAAACTACAACGGCGCAACTCCTGCTAAGGACGATAAGCTCCACTATGACGTCCTTAAGGATCCAACCGCTCGTCTGACCGCTCAGCAGGATGGAACCACCCTTGCTATGGAAATGGTTCCTGCAGATGCTGTAGACCAGCTCAAGGGAGCAGGCTGCACCGTTGACGCTGTCCAGGGCTTTGGTGTCCGCTTTGCAATGTTCAACCTTGGCAAGGCTCCTTGGGACAACGTTAAGGTTCGCCAGGCATGCCTCTATGCACTTGATACAGACAAGATGCTTGCAAACGCATTCTCTGGTCAGGCTGAGGTTGCTACCAGCTACCTTCCTTCTTCCTTTGCTAACTATCACAAGGCATCCACTGTCTATGCACACGATGTTGATAAGGCTAAGAAGCTCATTTCTGAGTCTGGCATCACTCCTGGTGATGTTGTTCTCCGCACCACCGATAACGAGCAGGTTAAGTCCATGGCAACTCAGGTCAAGAACGATCTTGATGCACTCGGATTTAACGTAAGCATTGTTTCCGATACTTCTCCTGCAACCTATGCTGCAATCGACGCAGTTGACGGTTCTTGGGACATCCTGCTTGCACCTGGCGATCCTTCCTGCTTCGGCGCAGACGTCGACCTGCTGCTTAACTGGTGGTATGGCGATAACGTCTGGATGACCAAGCGTTGCCCTTGGAAGGAGTCTGCTGAGTGGACCAAGCTTCACGACCTTATGACCAAGGCTCTTGGCCAGTCTGGTGCTGATCAGCAGTCCACTTGGAACGAGTGCTTCGACATCATCGCTGAGAACGTACCTCTGTACCCAGTTCTCTTTGCTAAGACCTTCACCGCTTCCTGGAGCGAGAAGCCAAACAGCAACGGCGTTGCTCTCAAGGGCTTCAAGGGCATCGGAACCACCGGCCTGTCCTTCATTGATGTCAACACAGTTACTGCTAGCTAATTTGTTGCCATCACGCGCTTAGCATCTCATACATTGGGGCCCGAGCGTTTTACTTATAACGCTCGGGCTCTTGTTCGCAAAATTCAGTCCTGAGATGTGCAAAGTCTCATCAAATTTTATTTGTACGGTTTGTTTTAAAGAGAGAGGGGGAGATAGTGAACAACCTATTACGTCTTATCGGACGCCGTCTTATTGCGCTGCCGATTATGGCTCTAGGCGTCACCTTTCTCGTATTCTTCCTAATGTCTTTCTCGCATGTTGATCCTGCATACAATGCCTTGGGAGAGTCTGCTTCTGAAGAAGCTATCCAGCAGTATCACATTGAGAATGGCCTTGATGATCCATGGCCTGTGAGATATGTACGTTATATCGGTGATGTTGCTCATGGAAACCTGGGTACCTACGGCACTTCTCACTATTCAGTTGCTGAAAGAATTTCAAAGGCTCTGCCAGTAACTATGCAGTTAACCTTTATGGGTCTCTTTATTGGCGCAATAGTTTCGTTTACGTTGGGCGTTATTGCGGCTCTCTATAGAGACCAATGGCCCGATCAAATCATCCGCGTATTCTCAATTGCCGGTCTTGCAACGCCATCATTCTGGTTGGCAGTTCTTTTGATTTTGGTCTTTGCGTCTACGCTCAAGCTTTTGCCTGCCTCTGGAGCACTACCAGATCCTACGGTAAATCTTGGCGGCTACCTTGCCCGTATGATTATGCCGGCATTTGCACTTGCGGTTCCAATGTCTGGTCAGATGACCCGTATTGTTCGTACCGCAATGGTCGAGGAGTTGGATAAGGACTACGTCCGTACTGCTCGCGGTGCTGGTATTCCAGAGAGAATCGTTATTGCAAGAAACGTACTGCGCAACGCTCTTATTACCCCTGTAACCACACTTGGCCTCAAGATTGGTTACCTCATGGGTGGCGCCGTTGTTATTGAGGTTATTTTTAACCTTCCTGGCATGGGTACCGCTATTCTCGAGGGCATCCAGGGTAACGAGGCAATGCTTGTCCAGGGTGTTGTTGTTGTCGTTGCACTGTCCTTCATCATCATCAACATTGTTGTTGATATGTTGTACATCTTGATTAACCCACGCATTAGGACGGTGTAGTGCGATGGTACAAATTAGAAAAAAACAAGTCGAGAAGCTCGAAGAAGCTGCAGCAAAGGGTTCAACCTTTGGTGGCTTTAAGAAGATGAAGACAGCTTCCAAGATTGCTCTTGTCATTCTTGTCTTTGTTGTTCTTGCTTCTGTCTTTGCAAACTTTATTGCCCCACATAACCCACTTGAGATTTTCAACGCTCGTCAGGCTCCAGGCAATGGATTCCTTTTTGGTACTGACGATAAGGGCCGCGACATTCTTTCTCGTATGCTCCATGGTGGTCAGTATTCACTGGTCATTGGCTTTGGTGCTACGGGTATGGCGCTGCTGTGTGGCTCAATTATTGGTGCAATTGCAGCTGTTTCTAGAAAGGCTGTCTCTGAGGTCATCATGCGTGTGCTCGACATCATCATGTCGTTCCCAGGCATTGCACTTGCAGCAGTCTTTGTTTCTATTCTTGGTAACAGCGTTCCTTCAATCATCTTTGCTATTGGCTTTATGTACACGCCACAGATTGCTCGTATTGTTCGCGCAAATATCGTAAGCGAGTACGGCGAAGATTACGTAAGGGCAACCATTGTTTCTGGTGCTCGTGCACCATGGATTCTGTGGAAGCATGTTCTTCGTAACTGCATTGCTCCCATCATGGTCTTTACCGTTACGCTTGTTGCAGACGCAATCATCTTTGAGGCATCCCTGACCTTCATTGGCGCAGGCATTGCAGAGCCAACTCCAACATGGGGTAACATCCTGGCTGATGCTCGTGCTGGCGTTCTTGCTGGTCGTTGGTGGCAGGCATTCTTCCCAGGCCTGGCCATCATGATGACCTGTCTGGCACTGAATATCCTCTCCGAGGGTCTTACTGACGCTATGGCAGCAGCACCTGGCGCTCCTGTTGATACAGAGAACTCTGACTCCAGGCGTGCAGATGACATTCTCGCATCTGATCCAGTTCGTGCGTACGCAGAGCAGGCAGAGTCCCTGGAGCGCAGGCTTAATGCACTTAAAGAGGTTGAGCTGTCCAGAACTGATAGGCGCAAGCCTGACTTTGATGTAAAGCCACTGCTTAGCGTTAAGGATCTTTGCATCAGCTTTGAGTCTCACGGAGATGTTAAGGTTGTTGACCACGTAAGCTTTGATGTTCGTCCTGGTCAGTGCATGGCTCTGGTTGGCGAGTCTGGCTGCGGAAAGTCTACTACCACCAAGGTCATCATGGGTCTGACTGATCCAAAAGAGACCATTACTGGTGAGGTTCTCTACAAAGACCAAGACCTCC
>CAUTGQ010000072.1:0-6267 GCA_963538075.1 uncultured Atopobiaceae bacterium | reverse complement strand
GCTGCTCAGAAGAAGGCTGAGAAGGGACCTAGAAACCACGCTCGCGCTAATGCAAGCGAGGCAAGCGGCGCTCCTTCTCGTCATAACTTCAAGAATGAGCGCGATGACGCTTCCATGTCTGATGAGCGTCCAAACGGCAAGCGTAAGAAGAACCGTCGTGGTGGAGATGACGGAGAAGACCGTTATAGCCGTATGGCGCGTGAGGCTGAGGCTTACAACAGAAGTCGTGTTTTGGATGAGGCTCGCGTTGCTATTGAAGAGGCAAGCCGTGAGTCCACTGGTCGCCGTAAAAAGCGTAAAGAGCGTCGTCAGAAGCAGGCTGCAGAGGCTGCTATGGAGCAGCGTATTGAGGAAGCACTTGCAAATGACCAGGATATTTCCCAGCTTGATACTGTAAAGGTTCCTCAGGGCTCTACTGTCTCTGAGCTTGCTGAGCTTCTTGGTGTTCCTGCAAATGACATCATTAAGCGTCTGTTCCTGCTTGGCAACCCTCTGACGCTCACTGAGACCATGTCCGATGAGCTTATCGAGATTGTTGCTGATGACCTTGGTCGCCAGATTAAGATTATGTCCAAGGAAGAGGAGAATTCCTTCACCTTCTACGATGATCCTAAGGATTTGAAGCCACGTCCTCCAGTAGTTACCGTCATGGGTCACGTTGACCACGGTAAGACATCACTTCTGGACGCAATCCGTCACACCGGCGTTGCAGCTGGTGAGGCCGGCGGCATTACACAGGCAATCGGTGCTTCTCAGGTCACCATTAACGGCCGTGAGATTACCTTCATCGATACCCCAGGTCACGAGACCTTTACCGCTATGCGTGCTCGTGGTGCAAAGGTTACCGATATTGTCATTCTGATTGTTGCTGCAGACGACGGCGTTATGCCTCAGACCATTGAGTCTATTAACCACGCAAAGGCTGCTGGTGTTCCAATTGTTGTTGCAGTTAACAAGATTGATAAGCCAGGCGCAGATCCTACCCGCGTTCGTCAGGAGCTCACCGAGTATGGTGTTATTCCTGAGGAGTGGGGCGGACAGAACATGTTTGTTGACATCTCCGCTAAGCAGAATTTGGGCATCGACGATCTTCTCGAGACCATTCTTTTGCAGGCAGATGTCCTTGAGCTGAAGGCAAACCCAGACACCTTTGCGTCTGGTAACGTTCTTGAGGCTAAGCTTGACCGTGGTCGCGGTTCTGTTGCTACTGTTTTGGTTACCCGCGGTACGCTTCACATCGGCGATGCTCTTGTTGCTGGTATGGCCTTTGGTCGCGTCCGTGCCATGCTTGATCCTAAGGGCAACGCAGTTACTACCGCAGGCCCTTCTGACGCAGTTGAGATTCTTGGTCTGCAGACCGTTCCTGGCGCAGGCGATGAGTTCCGTGTCTTCCAGGAGGAGCGCGACGCTCGAGAGCTTGCTGACCAGCGCGCTCTTAAGGCTCGTATTGAAGAGCAGAACCGAGTTAAGCACGTTACCCTCGAGAACCTCTTTGACACTATGGCTGACCGTGACGTCAAGGAACTCAACCTCATCATCAAGGCTGATGTTCAGGGCTCCATCGAGGCTCTCCAGGACTCCCTGGACAAGATGGACCAGTCCGAGGTTCGTATCAGCACCATTCACTCTGCTGTTGGTGGAATCACCGAGACCGACGTTGTTCTCGCTGATGCATCCAATGCAATCATCATTGGCTTTGGTGTCCGTCCAGATGCAAAGGCCAAGCTTGCTGCAGAGCGCGTAGGCGTTGAGATTAGAACCTATAGCGTCATCTACAAGGCAATCGAAGAGATTGACGCTGCTCGTATTGGTATGCTCAAGCCAACTGAGCAGGAAGTCCAGACAGGCGTTGCTGAGGTCCGTGATACCTTCAAGGTTCCTAAGGTTGGTATTGCTGCTGGCTGCATGATTTCTGAGGGCGAGATTTCTCGCGACGATAACATCCGCCTCATTCGTGACGGCTTTGTTGTCTACGACGGAAAGATTGCATCGCTCAGGCGCTTCAAAGACGACGTTAAGAGCGTTAAATCCGGCTATGAATGCGGTATTGGCCTCGAGAACTTCCAGGACATCAAACCTGGCGACCAGCTTGAGGGCTATCGCATTGAGCAGGTGGCTCGTACCGAGTAAGAAGGGACAGCATGAAACAGAATCAGTTTTCTCGTCGTACTAATGAGATTGCTCGAGAAAAGCTTAGCTGGATCCTTTTGTTTGAAATTTCCGACCCTGATCTCCAGCTTGTGACCGTCACAAGCTGCGAGGTCTCGGTCGATAAATCCTTTATGCGCGCGTATGTAAGCTGTGAGCCTGATCGCTACGAGAAGGTCCTTGCAGCTCTTAAGCGTGCAAAGGGTAGGATTCGCTCGCTTTTGGGTCATGCGTTGAATTGGCGCGTAACTCCTGAGCTTGATTTCAAAATTGATACCACTACCGATGAGGCTGAGCGTATTGCTCAGGCCCTTGAGGTTGTTCCACCAACTCTTGGTGTCGAGAAAGACGAGTTTGGATACCCTCTAGCTTCTGATGAAGAGAATTCTGACGAGGAGGCGTAAGTAAGTGACGTCACTGAATACAAAAGTCAGTCGTCCAGAGTTTGACGAGGTTATAGCTCTGATTGAGCAGGCCTCGTCAATCGTCGTTTGCGCACATACTTCTCCTGATGGAGATGCTATTGGCTCTGGATTAGCACTTTCTTCCATTATTCAGAGAAGATGGCCTAGCAAAACTGTCACTAATCTTTTGGCAGATGCTGATGGGGAAGTACCACGTATATACAAGTTTCTTGCTGGTACTGAGAGCTTTGTCCCTGCAAATAAGTACGAGGGAACTCCAGATCTTTTTATCTGCGTAGATCTTTCTACTGCAGGTCGTTTGGCTGATGCAGAAGCGCTGATGAGCCGTTCTAAGACGGTAGCAGTGCTTGACCATCACCCCTATAACAACGTGTATTGGAATGCAGGTCTTGTGCGTCCTGATGCAGCAGCAACCGGTGTCATTATCACCGAGTTTGCCTGTCATTTGGGTGCAGAGCTTGTTCCCTCAGAGGCACAATGCCTTATGTGCGCCCTGGTAACTGATACTGGTCGTTTCCAGTACCAAAACGCTGACGGTGAGGCTTTTGAGGTTGCAAGTTTGCTGGTAGAAGCAGGCGCTTCTCCATCTCAGATTGCACTTCATGTCTATCAGAGTGACCGTTTGGCCTACCTTCATCTTGCCGCAAAGGTTATGGGTCGTATTCGCACCTTTGGTGAGGGTCGTGTTGCCTACAGCTATGTCACTACGGCAGATCTTTCTGCATCAGGCGTTCCTCTTGCTGAGATGGATGGCCTGGTAGACATTGTGCGTTGCGTTGAGGGAACTGAAATTGCCCTCTTCCTCAAAGAGGTTGACGGCGGAAAAGTTCGTGGCAACCTGCGCTCCAAGTCCAAACTTGATATTTCCGGCGTAGCTCGCCAAATGGGTGGCGGTGGCCACACTGCTGCTGCAGGCTTTACCGCTGAAGGCACCATTGACGACGTATTTACCCAGATAGTCCCTCTGCTCATTGATCTTCTCGCGCTTGACAAGGAGTCATAGGTGAAGCGAGGAGCAAGTGGAATTAACGCACTTATTGCAGTCGACAAGCCGCTTGGCTTGACCAGCCATGACGTGGTTTCTCGCGTTCGTCGCGCATTTGGCGAGAAACGCGTGGGGCACGCAGGCACCTTGGATCCTAATGCAAGCGGCGTGTTGGTAGTGGGCATTGGCCTTGCCACAAAGCTTTTGGGCCTTCTGACGCTTGACCGCAAGGGGTATGTAGCCGACATTTCGTTTGGGGCTCGCACCTCAACTGATGATGCAGACGGTGAGGTTGTGGCCACAGCCCCTGTACCTGCAGAGTTGCGTGAGGAAGAGTTTGCTCGTGGGGCCTGCGCAAAGTTGGTAGGCTCCATAGATCAGCTGCCACCAGCGGTTTCTGCAATCTCTGTTGATGGCAAACGTGCCTATCAGCTTGTTCGTGAAGGTAAGACGCCAGAGCTTGCGGCTCGTAGAGTCTCTATTTACGATGCTACGCTTTTGGCGGTGCGCAAACCTTCTACTACGGATGAATCACTGGTGTGGACAGTTGCGTTTGACGTTTCAAAAGGCACCTACATTAGAAGTATTGCTCGAGACCTTGGTCAGTCTCTTGGAACAGAGGCTCATATTAGTGGCCTGAGAAGGACGTTCTCTGGCCCCATTACGCTTGGTAGCTGCGCTTTATTAGAAGAGCTTGAACAAAGCCCAGCTCAAGTACTTGAAGCCAAACGCCTCAATCCAACTGAGGTACTTGGCTATCCTGTGCACAGGTTGACTGCAGCAGAATACAAGTGTGTTGAGGTTGGAAAGCGTTTTGGTATTCCAGAAGATCTCTCTGAGATTGCTCATAACTCACTGGTCAGCCTTGTGTGGAATGATGCTCTTGTAGGAATTTGGACAAGGCAGGGCTCCTGCCTTGTCTGCCAGACAAACTTCTCTCAAGGTATTTTGTGTAAGTAAGGATGCACGTTGAACAAGGTAGAACGCATAGTACAATCCGTTTTGTATGGAAGTGAGTTGCCGGCTCCACGTGAGCTTGGTGATGCTGACTTCTATACACTGCGTTCTGACTGCTACAGGCAGCCTTGCGTGTGCGTGCTTGGTGTCTTTGACGGACTTCATGAGGGCCACCAAGGGCTTCTCGCTAGCGCAAAAAAGGACGCCGCAGCTCGCAATGTACCACTTGTGGCTGTGACGTTTCTACCAGACCCTGTTGAGGTACTGTTTGATGGCTCTCCTCGACGTTTGCTCTCGGGAGAAGATAGACTTCGCGCACTTGCTGCATGGGGAGTGGATGGCATTTTGGTGCACCACTTTACCCGTGATTTTGCGGCATTGAGCGCTACGCAATACGTCGAGGATCAGTTGCTTCCAAGTGTCTCGGCTGTGTCCGTTCATGTGGGTTCTGACTTTGGCCTGGGCGCACAAGGTGCTGAGGGAAGCGCTTTGCTCACCTCGCTTGGGTATAAGCATGGCTTTGAAGTTCACGCCCATGAGCTCTTTTGTTCAGGTGGACAGAAAATCTCTGCTACTCGTATTAGGGATTTGCTTGAGCAGGGCAAAGTTGAGGAGGCAGCAAGCCTGTTGGGCCGTTGGCACTTTTTAAGCGGTGTGGTCAAGCATGGTCGTGGCCAGGGCACCGGCTTTGGTTTTCCTACGGCAAACGTCGCGCTTGACCTGCATGATTGCATTCCTCAAGACGGCGTGTATGCGTGCTATGTGGTTCATGGCGCAACAACTTGGCCCGCTGCGGTTAATGTGGGAAAAGCTCCTTCATTTGAATCTCAAACAGGTCCTTTGCTTGAGGCTAATCTTCTAGGTTTTAGCGGCAACTTATATGATTCAGAGGTTCAGACGGTATTTGTGAAGAGACTGAGAGAATCCAAAAAATTTGATTCGCTAGAAGACCTCAAGCAAGCCGTTCGTGGAAATATAGATTGGGTAGCCCAGAATCTGGGTACGACTTCATATAACTTAGAAAGCGGGGAGGTGGAAGATGATAACTGATGAAGATAAAGAGCGTGTAAGACAGGCAACGGACTTTGTCACGCTTGTTTCAGAGACAGTTGAGCTTAAACCTCGAGGTCAGGACTATTGGGGATGCTGTCCCTTCCACCAAGAAAAAAGCCCCTCATTCAAGATAAACCCCTCCACGGGTCTTTGGCACTGCTTTGGCGCTTGCTCCGAAGGCGGAGACGTCTTTAGTTATGTCATGAAGCGAGAAAACCTGGATTTTCCCGATGCCATTAGATATCTTGCTGATAAAGCAGGCATTACACTTTCAGAAGAGGCCCATGTTTCTAAAGGCCCTCGCAAGAATCGCTTGATTGAGTGCCTTACAGAAGCCGAGAATTACTTCCACTCCATGCTTATGCGTGGAAGGGGAGAAGGTCCTGAAGCAGCTCGTAGTTATCTCTCTGGTCGTGGATTTGGAGCAGCCGTCTGTAAGCGCTGGAAGCTGGGATATGCGCCTGGTAGAGGTGCACTTGTGGCGCACTTGCGCAAATGTGGCTTTACCACGCAAGAGATGATTGCTGCCAACCTTGCCGTTGAGCGTAATGGTCGAATTAGCGATTGGTTCTATGACCGCGTGATGTTCCCCATTCATGATGAACAGGGAAGAACTATTGCTTTTGGTGGCCGAATTACTAAAAAGGTAGAAAATGCTCCCAAGTATCTAAATACCAGGGACACTTCCGTCTTTAATAA
>CAUTGQ010000071.1:0-6295 GCA_963538075.1 uncultured Atopobiaceae bacterium | reverse complement strand
GGATCGTTTTTCTTCACAGGCGCTCCTTAAATACGTGACGAGAAAACCTTACCGCTCCAAGCGTTAATCCTCAAGTGCTGCTGCAAACCAAGAGGTAATTGAAGTTGGATGTGTAATGGCTGTACCTGAAACAACCGCCCAAGCGCCTGCATCAAGAGCATCTTTTGCATCTTGTGGTGTGTGGACGTGACCCTCGCAAATAATGGCAATACCTGGGAATTCAGTAGTTGCCTGCTGGAGAAGGGCAATGTCAGGGCCATCATCAAGCGTTGTATCAATAGCAGCCTTGTTGTGAGAAAGTGTGGTTGAAACAAGGTCACAACCAGCGGCAACAGCGCGACGGATATCATCCATAGTCATGCAGTCAGCCATAATCAGCACGTCAGACTCTGCACGGAGCGCCGCAACGGTCTCTTCAAAGGTTCTACCATCTGGCCTTGGGCGGTCTGTTGCATCCAAAGCAACAACGTCTGCACCTGCGTGAATACAAGCGCGCGCATGACGAAGCGTAGGAGTAATGTAGACGCCTTCATGACCCTCTTTCCAGAGGCCAATGACAGGAATTTCAACCCTTCCCTTAATGGCAGAGATATCAGACAAGCCCTGGCACCTAATAGCTGCGGCGCCACCAAGCTCACAAGCGCGGGCAATCTGAGCCATGGTCTCTGGATGCCTCATAGGCTCACCAGGATACGCCTGGACGCTAACGATGAGTTTTCCTTTAAGTGACTCAACAAGCTCTGAGTGTGCCACGGTATTCTCCTTACCAGAATGTACGTACGTTAAAGGTATGTGTCTTTGCGGCGTGCTGGATTAGCAAGCAATTTGCCTGCTGGCACACTTCTTGCCTAAAGACGCGTCTCTAAATAGCCAGGTAGAACAAGGTTTTCTGCAGCTCCAATAAGAGGGGCTTCTCCACCAAGGGTACCCTTCACAATAGGTGTTGCCTGAACAGGAGGCATGGCCTGCAACTTAAAAGCAGCCTCAAGTGCCTCGTGCCAGTACTTACCGCACTCTGCAACGGAACCAGACAGAATGATGACAGAAGGGTCAAGCATGTTGCACATGCTGCCCAGGACCTCACCAAGTGCGCGGCCTGAGCGCTCCTCTGCAGCCTGAGCAATCTTCTCGCCATCAAGAGCCCTGCGGTCAATCTCTGCGCCATCAAGAGCGGATCCATCTTCAAGCGTATCGGAGCCGCCAAGACGGACATACTCACGAATAATGCCAGGACCTGCGGAAACAGGCTCAAGATGAGAAGTTCCACCACAAGGGCAGTCAACGCCTGCAGCTGCTGGAGTTGCAACGTGACCAATGTGGCCAGCCTCATCGTGAGCACCCAGCATCAAAATGCCGTGGTTCACAAAGGCACCACCAATGCCCGTGCCAACCGCTACGGTTAAAACGCTATCTTTACCGTGGCCAGCACCATGACGAGCCTCACCCAGGGCATGGGCGTGAACGTCATTGAGAACGCTGCACGGAAGGCCAAACTCGCTGGTAACTGCTGAGCCAAGAGCGGTTCCGCCCCAGCCTGGCATAAGCTCGTTTGCGTAGGTGATGTCTCCGGTGCGAGGGTCAACAACACCAGCAGAAGAAATACCCACGCCAGAGATGGTAAGGCCCAGCTCTTCTGCGCGAGCAAGAGCCTCTCTAATTGCCTGCAGAACGGTGGCAAGAACCTGCTTGCCACCCTCTTTTGCATTGGTAGGAACCTTCTTTACGGACTGAACGTTTGGGGCGTCGGTGCCGTTAAGAGTGACTATGCCACAGGCGATTTTTGTGCCGCCAATATCAACGGCGCAAACATGTGTTGGAGAAACAAACTTAGAGTCCATGGTGTCCCCTCTTGTTTAGAGAAGGCCGTTTGCAACAAGAACCTGCTTGATTGCCTCACGGTTCTGGCCATCAAGTGGCTTAACAGGACGAGGCATCTGGTCAGAATCAAAGATACCCATGAGGTTAAGTGCGCACTTGAATGCACCAACGCCAGCGCCATAGCCCTGAACGCCTGAAGTGACATCAAAGATGTGGGAGATCTCGTTAAGTCGGTCCTGCTCACGCTTGACCTCTGCCCAGTTACCTTCCTGAGCTGCCTTCCACATGCGGACGTAGCCCTCTGGCTCAACATTAGCAAGACCAGGAACAGAACCGTCTGCACCAGAAAGAAGAGCGCCGTCAACAACAATCTCGTGACCAGTCAGCAGAGTCAGAGGGTGACCGTTCTTCTCGTTCTCCTGAACAAGATACCTGAAGGAAACGTCATCGCCAGAAGAGTCTTTAACGCCTGCAAGAACGCCCTCTGCACCCAGGCGAGCAAGCATCTTCCAAGGAAGCTTAGTGTGAACGCAGACAGGAATATCGTATGCAAACAGAGGTGCGTCCAGCTCCTGGTGAAGGATGCGGAAATGCTCCTCAATATCAGCTGGGCCACCAAGTGCGTAGAAAGGAGCGGTTGCTACAAGAGCATCTGCACCCAGTGCGAGGGCGCGACGACCATGCTCCAGGACGCGCTCGGTCTCGGTATCAATGATGCCCACAAGGACCGGAACGCGGTGGTCAACAATGCGGACAGCCTCGCGAACAATCTGATCACGACGCTCATCAGTTGCAAAGACAACCTCGCCAGAAGAGCCGAGGAAGAATAAGCCGTCTACGCCAGCCTCAATGAGGCGATTAATGGAGCGCTCAAACGACACAACATCAAGCTGATGGTCTGGGGTATCTGGGGTTACAACTGGTGGAACAACACCGCTAAATGGTACGTTACTGGACATGCTTTATCCTTTCACACGTTGGAAAATCCAACTGGTTTCATACAACAATGTACTGAAGAAGCCGACCAAAGCATTGATCAAAAGCAACTTCAAAGAACCTACGTAATTATAGTCCGCTTAGTTATGACAAAGCCCTGATATAACCTCGCAGAGATAGTTGATTTGCTCGTTCTCAAATTGATTGATGCGCTCGTGCCCAAACTTGGGATACACACGCATCTCTTTCTGCCCCGGCAGGCGATTGTACAGCGCAAACGTTCCCTCAGTTGGCGCGCTCTGGTCCAGCAGGGCCGTGCCAATAAGCGCAGGTACACGCACAAGCTCGGCCGCGCACGCACTGTCGAGAAAACCGACCGCGTCGATAGCTGCATCTGACTGCGGGGTGTCTCCGCACCCAACATGTGCGCGCAGGGTTGTTGCGTTGTCGGCAAAGAGCGGATTCAGTGCCATGGTGGCGGTCACTGCCTTGGGTAGAAGCGCCGCCACAAACAAAGCCTGCGAGCCGCCTAGACCTTCTCCCCAGGTGACAGCTGTGCGCCCGAGGAAGCGCGAGGCAACAGCGGTGGTTACCAGCGCGTCGTCGATGAGCTGCTTGAGCGTGGAGGAAGCAGCGTCATCTGGGCTGATGAGCGCGTGGGCAAGCTCCTCTGCGGTAAGCGCTCCCCTCCAGGCGTCTTTGAGCTGGGGCTCGCACGGACGAGCCTCCAGGGCCACAACAGGCAGACCAAGTGCCGAGAAGCGCAAGAGATGCAGCCAGCTGCGCACTCCCCGACCAAGATCGGAGAAGAGCACCACCGCGGGCAGTTCTGCCGATGCGAGCAGCTCTACTGGAGCAAACGATTCTGCCACCGATACACCTGCTGGAAGAATGACGCGAGCACACAGCTGCGTCTGGTCAGTTGAGGTGCATGTGATGCGTTTAAACGTTGCCGCCTGGGTAGCGGATGGTAGCTCAACCACACTTTCTACCTGTGCATTTTGTGCAAACGCTACAGATGGCTCCCAAAATGATTCAAAGTTTGATGGTCTAAGCCACGCACCGCGATAAGAACGGGCATCTTCAAGCCTTTGTGTTAAACCCCTCATGCTCCCACCTCGCACTCTGCTTGAGCAGGAAACGACGAGTCCAACTCTTTAAGAGCTTGCTCTCCATTTTCTGAGCAGAAGAAATCAATGATTTTATCGTCAAAATCACCAATCTCTTCATGCGCGTAGCCTGGATACAGCAGATGCCTCTTTGGACAGGTCAAAGCATTGTAGGCAGCAAACTGAGCCTCTGGAGGAACTACGGGGTCATCAAGTCCAGTACCAAAAAGCACAGGACAGGTAACCAGATGTGCAAAATTGGCTGAATCAATGTAGGCAAGCTTTGCAAAGACCTCATCAACGCAAGAGCCGTCTGCATCAAACCAGCGGGAATAATAACGAATTCCCTCGTAAGCAACCTCATCAGCATTAAGCTCCCATACGCACCTAAAATCAGTAAGGAAGGGATACAGAATTGCTGCTCTAGTAATAAGGTCTGGATTAAGTGCACAGGTAGCAAGACCAATGCCGCCACCCTGCGATGCGCCGTTTACAAAAATGCGGCCTGTATCAATGCCTTCAAGCTGGCGAACAATTCTGCAGAGCAAGCGAATGTTCTGATACAGGTGCACAAAGTAAAGATCCTCTACTGGTCCGTCCAGTCCAAGCACCAAATGACCAGAAACGGTAGTGCTCTTATAAGAGCTTCCGTCCAAACTACGGCCACCCTGCCCAGGGTTATCAAGCGCAATGAGCGAGCAGCCCAAGCCTAAAAATGAGCTCTGCTCAAACCAACTGCGAGAAGCCCCTGGATAACCGTGGAACTGTAAAACAAGCGGAGTTTGTACGCCCGAGGCAGTCTGTGGGCGCAGATACTTTGCGTAGACTTCCGCGCCATCAATTCCCACAAACGTCAAATCAAAAAAGTGAGCTAAAGCAGATGACGTGACTTCTGTTGAAGGTACAATCTGCCAGCTGAGAGGAGCGTTATCCGCCTCCTCCATACGTGCCTTCCAAAACGCCTCAAAATCTGAAGGATAAGGCGTCAAAGCATGAGCTACCTTCAATTCTGCAAGCTCAAGCGTTTCTTGGTGCATTGATCCACCTAACAAGCTAAAAGAGCGCAGCCTAAGCTGCGCTCTGGTCAAACAAAAACGTAAGCGCTACTCACCCAGTTTAGGATGAAGCAAAGATGGCGCAGCACCCAAAAGCGTCTTAGTGTAAGGATCTGTTGGATGCTCAAAGACCTGCTTAGCAGGACCATCTTCCATAATCTGGCCGTGATTCATAACAATGATGCGGTCAGAAACATAGCGGACAGTCTGGATATCGTGCGAAATAAAGATCATCGAGAGACCCAGCTCAGACTTGAGGTCTGTAAGCAGGTTCAAAATCTGTGCACGAACAGAAACGTCCAGTGCGGAAGTAGGCTCGTCAGCAATGATTGCCGATGGATTCAGAGAAAGCGCACGTGCAATGGCAACACGCTGACGCTGACCACCAGAGAGCTGACCAGGAAGGGCACGAAGTGCGGAATGTGGAAGTCCAACCAAGCTAACCAGCTCATTAATACGGGCTTCTCGCTCCTGCTCTGTTCCTACCTTGTGTACCAGTAGCGGATCCATAAGCTGATCTTTAACAATCATACGAGGGTTAAGAGCAGTTGCTGGGTCCTGGAAGACAACGGAGACAACGCGGCCAATCTGCTTCCTGAGCTCTGGAGTACGCTTGGTAACATCCATTCCCTTGAAGTACACATGACCAGACGTTGGAGACTGAAGACCACACATGACATTTGCGGTAGTAGACTTTCCGCAGCCAGACTCACCAACAATACCAATGGTCTCGCCAGGCATAAGCTTGAGAGAAACATTCTGTACTGCGTGGACCTTATTAGGCTTAAAGATTGAGCCCGTACGCGTCTTAAACGTAACCGAAATATCATCGAGGAAGATAATTGGCTGCTCTTCAGTTGTTGTAGCCATTTACCTCACCTCCTTTTGAGAACGCTCAAGGTAAGGCACAAGACCATGCTCCTTCAGATACTCATCAGGCAGCTCGGAGAAACGATGGTGCTTACCAGGAATCTCCTTAATAACAGGATGTACCTCAAGGCCCAAGTCTGGGTGGCTTGAACGAGGAGCAAACCTATCGCCTGTTGGGAAGTCCTCTGGAGAAGGAACAGAACCTGGTACCTGGTGAAGTCTGGTACCGTCCTGTGCGCCTTCCTCAATGGAAAGAACAGAGCCGAGAAGACCGCGGGTGTACTCGTGAACAGGATTGGTCAGAAGCTCAGTAGTAGCTGCCTGCTCAATAACCTGACCTGCGTACATAACGGTAATCTCAGAAGCAACCTCTGCAACAAGTGCAAGGTCGTGGCTTACAAAGATCATTGCGAAGCCAAGACGACGCTGGAGGTCATTCAAGAGCTTGATAACCTGCTTCTGAACAGTAACGTCCAGAGCGGTTGTTGGCTCGTCGCAGATAACCAG
>CAUTGQ010000070.1:0-6527 GCA_963538075.1 uncultured Atopobiaceae bacterium | reverse complement strand
TTCTAGACGCATGCTACTCACCTAACCTAAGAAGGCCCTGAGGAATTGAGACGGTAATGAAGCCCTCGGCTGGGGCCTCTTTGATAAATTCATCCACGGCAGGCATCAGCACCTGTCCAAAAGGCCCCTCAATGACCCACACATTTTGTGTAGGTCCAATAAGAACCTCTGTAATTTCACCCAGAGAACCATGTTCTGTATCACGTACTTCTCTACCCACAAGTAGAGAAACATTTACCAGACCAAAGTTTTCTGGAAGACAATCTTCTTCTACCAGAAGCGTTTTACCAACAAGCTCTTCTGCATCAGAGATGGTAGTTACATCTTCAAAGGTGACAAGACTACCTTCTCTATCATCTGACTCAACAGAGACAACTGAGAACTTCCTTGGTCCCTTAAGCGCAGGCGGAACAGGAACAACTGTCATGCCTTCAGCTATAAGAGAAGGAAGGCTGTGAACGGGAACCGTCACAACCTCCCCTCTTTTACCATGCGTTTTAACAATTTGAGCAATTGCTCGCCAGTGTTTACGCAAAATTAGCCTACAACCTCGACATCAACAGAGGTGCCAACACGCTGGCCAAGAGCACGAGCCAAAGTACGAATAGCCTTAATGGTTCTACCCCTGCGGCCGATGACACGTCCAGCGTCTTCCTCAGAGCAAGAAACCTCAATCAAGGCTCCATCCTCGCGATCGGTGACGTCGAGTGCAACAGCATCTTCATTATCGACAAGACCACAGACGATGTACTCAACAAGATCAGCAACCTTGTCAGAAGGCATCTCCTGAATGTCTTGATCGACAGCGTCTACCTCAGTGGGCTCTGTGAATTCAGACACGATTTACTCAGCCTCTGGAGCCTCGGACTCCTCAGCAGCAGCTGCGGCAGCAGCCTCAGCAGCAGCCTCTGCAGCTGCAGCAGCCTTTGCCTGTGCCTTCTTGGAGAGCTTGGGCTTCTTCTCTGCAACTGGAGCACCAGTGCGAGCGATCTCAATGAGGTGAGAAACTGCGCTTGTTGGCTGAGCGCCCTTTGCTACCCACTCATCAACCTTCTCGAGGTTGATATCAATCGTCTTAGGGCTAGTCAGTGGGTTGTAACGACCGACTTCTTCAATGTAACGACCATCGCGAGGCATACGACCATCAGCGACAACTACGCGATAGTACGGACGCTTCTTGGCACCGTGACGGGCCAGACGAATCTTAACTGCCAATGAAAACTCCTCCATACGAGCGGTGCCTCGGATGTTAGATGGGCTGCACCGCAAAGCCACAAATCGGGTTACAAGTGTACAACAACGCATTAACCTCGAAAAGTATAAATTTGCTCTCTTCAAAAAGTACTCGTAATTTATGTATGAAACACTTGTTCTATTTGTACAAAAAGTATACACTATTTCTATGGAAACATCAAAGGACATATCAGATAAAAACGCACGTAAATCGTGTGATTTTGAGTGGCATGGTAAAGCCATTGGGCTTCTTGACCTTGATGCGTTCTTTGCGTCTGTAGAACAACTTGATCATCCTGAGTGGCGCGGAAAACCAGTAATTGTTGGAGGCTCACCCCACAAACGAGGCGTTGTTTCAACCGCCTCTTATGAAGCAAGGAAGTTTGGCGTTCATTCTGCCATGCCTTCAGCTACTGCGGTAAGGCTTTGTCCTCATGCAATTTGGACTTCAGGACGTTATGACAGATACTCAGAAATAAGCGCTCTTGTTATGGGTTTTCTCAAAGATGAGACTCCCCTTGTTGAGCAGGTTTCTATTGATGAGGCATTTTTTGACATCACTCCTGGAAGGTTCTCTAAAGAAAATCCTTTGGAGATCTGTAAGCGCATACAAAAGAAAGTTGCTGCGTTAGGCATTACCTGTTCCATTGGCCTGGGAACAAACAAGACAATAGCTAAGATTGCCTCTGAGCAAGAAAAGCCTCGTGGTCTTACTGCGGTGTTTCCTGGCACAGAAGGCCGCTTTCTAGCACCTCTACCTATTGAGGCTATGAGCGGTATTGGTCCTGCTATGGCAAAGGCGCTTCATCAACAAGGAATCAGAACGCTTGGAGAGCTTTCAAGAGCAGATGCAACGTACCTAACTTCCCTTGTTGGCAATACTGCCTCAAAAATGATTTTGCGCGCGCAAGGAAAAGAAGTCTCTGAAGTTCATGAAGCTGCCCAGCCTCGTGACGTTAAGTCTGTTTCTAACGAGAGAACCTTTGAAACAGATTTGTTTGATAAACAAGAAATCGTAGAAGCTATTAGGCACATTGCTGGCGTTGTAGGAAGACGTCTTCGCCGAAAGCGGCTCCAAGGATATACCGTAACCCTCAAAGTAAAAGCCTCTGCAACAGAGTCTCATACCGCTCAAAAAAGAATGTCTACACCAACTGATGATGAGCACCTCTTTGCAGAGATTGCCGTTGGCCTGCTTCCTACCATTTGGAAAGAAGGACAGCCAGTAAGACTGCTCGGCGTTGGCATTAGCTCATTTACAGATGAGACACAGAGCAAGCCTGTTCAAACGTCTCTTTTTGATCAATTTAATGACACATTTGAGGCTGCTGCCCCTGGGCCTACAACAAAAAAGAAACCTCGGAGTGACTTACGTCATCTCTCCGAGGTAACCGATAAACTCAAAGATAAATTTGGTGCAGATGCTGTGCAGTATGGTAGAGACCTACGCTTTGAGCATCGCGTCTCAGACACTATGCCTACAGGCAAAAACGAACAAATCTAGTACACCAAAACTACTCAGTAGGATCAGCAGATTCTGGAAGATTGTCTACCAAGTCATCCTCGGAAAGCTCAAAGGCTGGAGCCAAAGCATCCTCTGGAAGATCAGCATAAGGAATCTCAGAAGTCATAGCGCCCTCAATATCCAGCTCTACACGAGGAGCATCTGCCCAAAGTCGCTCAAGACGATAGTAGGACCTTACCTCAGGCTGGAATACGTGAACAACAACTGAACCGTAATCAATAAGAATCCAATTGAGACCGTCGCGACCCTCAGTAGAAATTGGACGGATGCCGCAGTTTGCCGTGACCTTCTCGCGAACTTCATCAACAATAGCGTCAGCCAAACGAGCATTTCCGCCGGTGCAGATAACAAAGTAATCGCAAACGTCACTGAGACCAGTGAGGTCAAGCACAAGAATATCTTCAGCTTTCTTTTGATCTGCAGCAATTGCAGCAGTCTTTGCAAGCTCAAGTGAAGTTACAGCCATGAATTTCTCCGTTTTCTCCTATAGCAAAGCTACTCAGATGTTTTTTCAATCATCTCATTGTATAGTGCAATTGAGTTTGGATACAAATAACTCCTCGACGAAATCACATACCTCATCACACCACAAAATGCGCTCTCGTAAAGTTCATCAAGAGAACCACCCTGCAGATAAACTTCGCGAGCAGTCACAACAGCTTCAAAATCTGGACGCAATGGCTCAATAAGATCAGCTACATACAAGATTTTATCTAGCTTGCTCATTTGACGGTCGCCCGCAGTGTGCTTCTGAATGGCGCTGAGAATCTGCTCAGAAAGCCAAGGATAGATGGCTGGTAGCGTTTTTGCGGCGAGAGGGCCATGTAAGAGTCCAACAATTTTCTGATAAGGAGCTTCTGTCTGGATACGAAAGCGCTCTGCCAGTTCAATGGTTTCTGCATCAGGAAGAAGTTTCTCCCAATCATGCAAAATACCTGCAACGCGAGCGCTCAACATATCTGCACCATAAACCTGTGCAAGCGTTTCTGCACAATGTCCCACAGAGATAGAATGCGCAAAACGCTTAGGGTTCTTGTGATACATATGACTCTTCAAATCAGACTCAAGCTGATCAATAAGCGCCTGTTGTTCTGCGGTGTAGACAATGTCTTTTGCTATAAGTGTTCTTTCCATTATGTCCTACAAATTATTGCGTCAAACCTGATCTCCACCTGTTTGACACTACCCTGATACGAGCGTATGTCAATCTGAGCAGCGGGTCGCTTTGGCTTGACCACTTAATTAAGTGGCGTTGTGTCGGCACCATAAAGCCCATGCTTGTGAATGTAACCTGTTACAGAATCGGGAGTCAGGTATCTGAGGCTCTGACCATTTTGAACTCTACTACGCAGATAGCTTGATGAGATTGCTAGTGCGGGAACCTCAAGATAGGTTACCTTGAAGTCATAAGGTGAGTCTGCAATAACCTTTTGAGCACGACTCAGCTCATAACCAGGACGCGTTGCAGCAACAAAGTGAGCAAGCTCTGCTACCGTCTGTGCATCTTTCCAGGTGACAATATCAGCAATTGCATCTGCACCAGTAATAAAGAAAAATTCAACGTTAGAGGGATATACCTTACGCAATCTTCTGAGCGTATCAGCGGTGTAGGTGATGCCCTCATAATCCACCTCAAAACGAGAAGCAACAAAATGAGGATTATCTGAGGTTGCCAGAAGCGTCATTGAGTAACGGTCTTCTCCCCTGGTAACTCCCTTATTTTGTTTGAACGCAGGGCGACCAGCAGGCATAAAGACAACCACATCAAGATCCAAATCATCATATGCCTGCTCAGCGGCTACCAAGTGACCGTTATGAATAGGGTCAAAGGTTCCACCCATGATTCCCAGACGATAGGTGCGGTTTTTATCCTGTCCCAAACGAGGCAGGCCAGGGTGCATGTTATTTAAGACGTCGGCTGCCATACTCTACTCAGTTTCTGAAGAAGCCTCAGCTACATGAGACGCATCAGATGGAGCCTCTTCAAACTCAACATCTTCGAATTGCTGGTCAGAGGCGTCCTCGTCAGGAATCTCTATACCATCTGTATTTGGTTTATTTGGATCCTCATAGGTAAAGGTGAGCTCGAGAATGCGAATCTCATCGCCGTCAACTGCACCAGCCTTTGCCAGCTGTACTTCAAGACCCATGCGATCAAGACGACGCTGTAGATATGCCACAGCCTCATCATTGTCCCAATCGGTCTGAATAACCATGCGCTCAATCTGGCCGCCAGAGACACGCCAAGCATGACGCTCTTCTCGCTCAATGCGAAGTTTATTATCACGACGAAGACGCTGATGCTCCCAAGCCTCACTGCGGTCAACCGTTGGCGTAGTAATGGCAATTTCTTTGCGGAGCTCTGCCACTTCTGCAGCACAAGTAGTAACAAAATCATCAAGATTTAAACCAGTTACCGTAGAGATGGCAAAGAAAGTCCTGCTGTCAGCCTCTGCAGCCTTTCTGAGAGCCTCAATAGCGTCTTCTGTGCCAGGCATATCACACTTGTTTGCCACCACAATCTGAGGGCGATCAGCCAGCTTTGAAGCGTAAGCTTTAAGCTCCTCGTTAATGGCGTGATAGTCCTCTACGGGGTCTCTGCCTTCATAGCCGCCCGTAACGTCAACCATGTGGACAATAAGGGCTGTACGCTCAATATGACGAAGGAACTGATGGCCTAAGCCCTTGCCCTCAGAGGCGCCCTCGATTAGACCAGGAACGTCCGCACAGACAAATGACTGTCCATTTTGCGCACGGACGACTCCAAGGTTTGGTACAAGAGTAGTAAAAGGATAGTCAGCAATCTTTGGGCGAGCAGCACTGATACGTGCAATAAGAGAGCTCTTACCAACAGAAGGCATGCCCACCAAGGCCACATCTGCCATGAGCTTCATCTCAAGCTCAATCCAGTGCTCTTGGGCTGGCTCGCCCTTCTCGGCAAATGCTGGTGCACGCCTCACTGAGGTGACAAAGTGAATGTTACCGCGGCCACCATTGCCGCCAGGAGCAACAACTACCTGCTCACCTGGAGAAGTAAGATCGGCAATCTCGTAGAGTGGCTCTTGCGTTTCTGGATCAAGCTCGCGCACAACGGTTCCCAGGGGCACTTTGAGCAGCAAATCCTGTCCGTCAGAGCCATGACGGCGAGCACCCTTACCGTGGGTACCACGCTCGGCCTTAAAGTGATGCTTATAGCGGTAATCAATCAGGGACGAGAGCTGCGCATCTGCAACAATGACAACATTGCCGCCGTGACCACCATCGCCACCATCAGGGCCGCCTTTAGGTACATATGCTTCTCGGCGAAAAGACATGCAGCCTGCGCCGCCGTCTCCGCCTTTAACGTTGATATGACAAAGATCAGTGAAAGTTTCCACGTGTCCTCCTTCTAATACCTTAATGTTACGGCATTTACCAGCGAAGCACAGTGAAAACACGAGAAGTTCTTATGCAAACACGAGGATAGCAACAATTACCGCAACGCCAAGAATCATCAAAGCAAAGTCTGATGGAGCCAAAGGATAGCGTTTAAATGCAGATGAAGCGTTCCTTAAATAGAAACCTCGCTGCTCAGCTGCAAGTGCAGAGGCATCAGCTTTTTTAACGGAACTTACCAGCAAAGGAACAATCAAAGGCATGGTGAGCTGGAGCTTCTTAATTGGATTTTTGGTATCAAACTCAACACCGCGAGCCATCTGAGCCTCCATAATATGGTTCATCTCGGAAGCAAAGACAGGCACAAAGCGCAAAACTGTTGCAATGGTAAACG
>CAUTGQ010000069.1:0-6579 GCA_963538075.1 uncultured Atopobiaceae bacterium | reverse complement strand
GCGGAAAGATCTTCTCCCAAAAGCTGCTCAACAAGAGCTTCAAACTCTGGCTGAACCTCAAGGTAATCGGCAAGCCTGCCTGAAACAAGAGAAGCGGTTGCCGTGTCAGAGACAAGCTTTTCTGCCAGAGGGCTTCCCTTTTGCACCTCAACATCAAGCGCACGAAGCGCCTCGAGTGTAGCTTCACTGCTTGAAAGCTCCTGGCGAGCAGTGCTCTCTGCCTCACGAGCCGCCTCAAGTGCAGAAGCGCGCTCAGAAATCTCAGCAACAAAAGCCTCGGACTCCTGACGAGCCGTCTCAAGAGCTGCGGTAAGCTCTGCTTCTTTAGCGCCACTATCTTCTAGAGCAGCACGAGCAATCTCAAGCGCTTCCGTAATCTGAGTCAACCTAGACTCAAACATCTGGTCTTCTACCTGCGCATGAGTAATCTGCTCTTCAAGCTTTACATATGCAAGCGTTTCTTTATCAGCAGTATTACGCGCACTTCGCTCAGACGCAGTACAGTCAGAAATCTTTACATCAAAGGCGCGACGCTCGGCAATTGCCTGGTTAGCCGCCTCTTGGAGCGCATTCACGCTCTCTGTCAGATCTGCAACCTTTGCACGAATTGTTGCCAGCTGACCAGAAAGCTCTTCATTCTCTTTTGCGGCGTCTGCCTTCTGTTTATCCATCACAGAAAGCTGCATACGCGTGTCAGAAAGGCGAGAAACCATGTTCTTGCCCTTCTCCTCCAAAAGACGCATGTCAGATCCCATACGACCAAGAATCTCTTGCATGCGACGGCGCTGCTCACCCAAGTCTCCAACAAAGAGACCCTTTTGCTCAAGAAGCGACTGAAGCTTTTCAAGCTCACGGTTTTTCTCGCCCGCGCGATACTGCGCAAGCTCAATGGCAGCCTCTGCCTCTTTAGCGCGAGCCTCCAACTTGCCGTGCGTAAACTGCAGCTGACGAAGGTCATCCACTGCAAGCTGAACCGTTAAATCTTTGAGCTGGGAGGACAGATCTTTTGCGCGAGAGGCCTTATCTACCTGCCTCTCAAGCGGTTTAAGCTGGCGGGTAATCTCGCGAGAAACCACTTTGGCTCGCGTGAGATTCTCATCCATGGAAGAGATTTTGCGCTCCGCACGCTCTTTGCGGCGACGATGCTTAGAGATATCTGCAGCCTCTTCGATGAGCTCACGACGCTGCTCAGGGCGGCTAGACAAAATAGAGTCAAGCTTACCCTGGGAAATGATGGAGTGCGTATCTTTGCCCAGGCCGGAATCATGCAAGATATCCTGAATGTCCATGAGTCTTGAAGGAGCTCCGTTAATCAGATACTCGGACTCTCCAGAGCGATACATGCGCCTGGTAATACCAATTTCAGAGAAATCAATAGGAATAGTGTGGTCGGAGTTATCCAAGACCAGTGTTACCTCAGCAACACCCACCGCTCCCCTTGCTGACGAGCCAGAGAAGATAACGTCTTCCATAGCCTGGCCACGGAGCATCTTTGCGCTCTGCTCGCCCAATACCCAAAGAATTGCGTCAGAGACATTGGACTTACCCGACCCGTTAGGACCAACGACAACGGTAAGACCGGGGTCAAAAACCATCTGAGTTTTATCAGCGAATGACTTAAAACCCTTGAGTGTCAGCGATTTTAGATACACGGGTACAGGGTACCTTTCTACCTTAGGTGCATTTCTGCATCAGCATCAAGCGGAGCATCATCCACACCAAGACGTACCAACGCGTCTTGAGCGGCTTCTGACTCTGCAGCTTTCTTTGATGGTCCCTGTCCACGACCCACCTTAAGGCCGTCGACAAATACCACAGCGGTAAACGTTGGCGTATGAGCAGGGCCGCTCTCGCCAATAAGCTTGTACTCTGGGGTAGCTTTACCTTTAGCTTGTACCGCTTCTTGCAAACGAGATTTAGGACTTACCGAACGAACTGCCAGCGCTGGAGAAATGTGAGGTCCAAGCGTACGAATAACAAACTCGTGCGTTGGATCAAAGCCCGCATCAAGGTAGAGCGCGCCAACAATGGACTCGTAGACGTTCTCCAGAGCAGACTTCATGCCACGCTTTCCCGTGCCCTTCTCGGAAATTCCCATAACAATTAAGGGAGAAATTCCTAGAGTATCAGAGACAATAGAGAGCGTATGGCCGGATACCAGGGAGATTTTCAACCTAGTAAGCTGGCCTTCGTCCATATCTGGATAGCGCTCAAACAGCTCTGTTGCAATAATGGCACCAAGAATTGAGTCGCCCAAAAACTCCAGGCGCTCATACGAAGCAGAAACAGGCTTGCCCTCCACCGCCGAAGGGTGTGTGAGGGCAGCCTCAATTAGTTCTTTATTAGTAAATGTGTGACCGCAAATAGCTTCTGCAGCAGCTACTCGTTCGTGCAATTTCACGTATAAAACCTACTTAAGCAGCAAGAATAGCGTCTACTGCATCACCAACGGTAGCAATCTCATCGATGTTCTCTGCATCAAAGGTCATATCAAACTCTTGCTCAAGGTCTGTGACAAGCTGCAAAAGATCAAATGAGTCTGCACCAAGATCTTTAAATGAGGTGCCCTCTGTGAGCTCAACGGAATCGTCAAGGTCAAGAGTCTCTCTAACAACGTCAATTACCTTTTCAAGTGTTTCTGTGCGATCCATACATCCTCCTTGCACACAACAATGACGCTAGTAATTTTACCCCGTGATGGGCATCTGTATGATGACATTACTAAAGCTGAAACAAACAATCTTAAAAAAAGTAAAGCCCACAGAATTGTCCATGGGCTCTATCATATCTAATAAAAATTTTACGCTACAGGCGCTTTTTCTACAGCTGAATTGAAGAAGAGATTTTCTCAATTAAGTTAGCGCGTACTGCATTGGCTGCAGAGAGTGTTCCTGCGCACACTGCAGAAGAGCTGGTAGCACCATGTCCTTTAAGAACAGGAGCCGAGACGCCCAGCAAGAAGGCACCACCAACAGAATCTCCTGAAAGTTCTGCTGCCGTTGCCTTAAGAGCGTCTTTCAAAAGAAGCGCACCAAACGCAGCCTTCTTGGAAGAATTAATTGCATCCTTGAGACTAGACATAATAAATTTGCCCGTGCTCTCAATGGATTTCAAAGCTACATTTCCGGTAAAGCCGTCTGTCACAATGACATCAAAACGGCTTCCTAAAATATCAGTTCCTTCAGCGTTTCCACCAAAATTAATAGCCGCCTCTGCAAGAGCTGCATGGTATGAGAGAGCAAGCTCGGAACCCTTGGTCTCTTCAGATCCATTGCAGAGAAGACCTATGGTTGGATTTTCAATTCCAAGCGAAGCATTGGCAAAGGCCTTGCCCATTTGCACAAATTGCACCAAAACATCTGGACGCACATCAGCGTTGGCGCCAGTGTCCAAAAAGACTGTTTTGTGACCACCAAGTCCAGGAAGAATCAAAGTAAGTGCAGGGCGCTTTACGCCTTTAATGCGACCAATTCCAAAGGTAGCAGCGGTAAGCACTGCTCCTGTGGAGCCTGCCGAGAAAAGACCATCGGCTTCTCCTGCCTTGACTGCCTGAGCAGCCCTTACAATGCTGGCGTCCTTTTTCTGTCTAACCGCATTAGCAGGATGCTCACTCATTGCAATAACTTCAGTAGTAACCAAAGCCTTTGCACGAGTGTGCTTGTTTGCAAAAGGAGTAACAAACTCATCAGCTCCGGCGAGAAGAACCTCTAGCTCTTGGTCCTTCTCAAGAGCCATACGAACTCCCTCAAGAACAACCTCAGGGCTTTGGTCAGATCCCATAACGTCTACACAAATAACGGGCATGTTAACTCCTTAGTGCTATAAAAAAGAAGGCCGGCCCCCTAAAGAACCGGCCTTCTTGGCCATACGATGTATGAGTGTTACTCAGTAACAACAACCTCACGGTCCTTGTAGAAGCCACAGTTAGGGCATACGTGGTGAGGAAGCTTTGGAGCGCCGCACTGTGGGCATACAGAGCGAGCTGCTGCGTTAAGCTTGCTGTTTGCCGAACGACGGGTGTGGGTTGCGCCGCGGCCCTTCTTTTGTTTAGGTACTGCCATCTTAAACCTCTTTTGCTCTTGCTAGCGCCCCTAAAACACATGAGGGCGCGACCCATTCACATAATGCGTTGGATACTATACCACGTACTGACACATTTTGTACGTAGATACAGCATTTCTTCACCATTTAGGAGAAGAAATTTTATTTTACTCTTCCGAATCCGACTCAATCACAAGATTTTTTAGAGCCGCAAACGGGTTTGAAGCAAGTTTTTCTTCTTCTTGCTTCTGCTCAATCTGAGCTGCATGACCGCAATCTTCTTCGTTCAGATTGCAACCGCATACTGGGCAAAGTCCCTTGCAGTCGGACTTGCACAGTACAACATAAGGCGTCTCCATAACAAGCGAAGGCAAAAGAGCCTCTGCAAGATCGATGGTTTTATCGGCATTTACTAAAACGTAATCTGCCTCATCTTCATCGTCTGCAGAAATTACAGGCTCTTCAAAGAGATAATACTCATCTACCTCTGCGTTTAAAGAGAGATGTGCGTCCTCAAGACAACGGTCACACGTACCAACTGCGTCAGCACGAAGCATTCCGGTAACCAAAATGCCCTCACCCGCGTTGGTAAGCACTAGATCAAAATCAATTCCCATAGGGAGAGAAAAATCATGCTCTCCCAACTTATACGAGTCTTCATTAAGATGGCCCGCATAAGAAACGGTATCGCCTGCATTTGCAAGACGATCATCTAGCGCATAAAGAACTGGTTGCATTGGAACTACCAGGCAACGTTATTGCTGGTGTTACGAGGACCAGAGTTCTCATCAAGCGTCTGACGAACACGAGAGACTGAATTTGTCAGGCTCTTGAGGTTCTCCTCAAGGTGAGCAAGAACGGTATCTGCATACTCCTCAGCGTTGTAGCGAGTATCGCGCTCATACTGCTCTGCCTGGTCACGAATGCCATCTGCCTGCTGCTGAGCAAGGCGGACAACCTCCTGGTCACCAGCAAGAATCATAGCCTGCTGCTGTGCGTCAGCAATGATGGACTCTGCCTGAGCACGTGCGCGCTCAAGGGTCTCATCCTCTTCCTTGATGATGCGACGAGCGGTTGCAAACTCTTCTGGGAAGACACGACGGATCTCGTCAAGCAGCTCGTAGAAGTCCTGGGCATCAATAATCTTCTTGTTACCGCCATCCATAAAAGGTGACTTAGCCTCAGTTACGATCTGCTCAATCTCAGATACAAGGCTCTCAATTTCCTCGCCTGGCTGCATCCAGGGCTCCTTTCAGTCCAATACATAAGCTGTGTTATATGCACGTATAGCCCCTATGAGCACGACGCATAAAACACCTTTTTAAGAATGTTAGCAGAATATAATGAAAATGCAGGGCAAATATACTTAATTACCGCAATTATGCAGAGCTTCAAGCTTTTTAATGACGTTCTTTGGTACCAAAAATGATACGTCTGCGCCCATGGCCGAGATTTCTCTGACAATTGAAGAAGAAATGTATCCGTACTCTGGACTGGACATGACAAAGATACTCTCCAGCTCAGGAGCCATATGGGAGTTAAGATCTGCCTGCTGAAGCTCATACTCAAAGTCTGTCATAGCCCTCAGGCCCTTGACCACACCGCCCGCTCCACGAGCGTTACAGAAATCAACGAGAAGACCTTCCATAGGCTCTACAGAAACGTCCACAAGACCTTCATCTACAAGAGCATCTTTGAGCATCTGTACGCGCTCTTCAAGAGAAAAGGTAGTTCCTGTGCCGTGCTTGCGCTTGGAAGCTGCAACGGCTACCGTGACGTTTTCAAAAAGGCGAGAAGCTCGTCTGATTACATCAAGGTGTCCGTTTGTGACGGGATCAAAAGTACCTGGTACAACTACGTGAGTGATGCTGTTCAACGTATCTCCTATCCCTCACAACGAACAAGTACATCAACCTGAGCAATACCATAACGCTTACTCTTAGAAAGCTCAAAGTTGTCAAGAGAAATTGAATCAGATTTGTGGCTATGTTCGTACACCACCACAGCATCTTCTGTCAGACTTCCCTGCTGGATTAAATCTCTAAGCAACTTGGATACCACCTCAGCCTCAACGGCATAAGGCGGGTCCAAAAATACCACGTCAAAAGGAGCTCCAAATAGCTGGGATGACTCGGCAAGACGCGCAGTATCACCACAGATAACACTCATCTCAGAGGTGGCTACCCCAAGTGACTTAGCCGTACGCTTAATGCGATCGCACGTCTTTCTATCTTTATCAATAAAGGCAGCGTACAGGGCTCCTCTAGAAAGTAGCTCAAAACCCATAGCACCCGAGCCTGCAAAAGCGTCAAGCACTCTAGACTCACTGAGGTCAAGACCGCGAGAAGCCAAGATGGAGCTTGCAATAGCCTCACGCGTACGATCAGTGGTTGGTCGCGTAGTCCCCTTACCATCAGGAGCCTCAATTGCACGACCTTTCCATTTTCCGCCAACAATCCTCATGGTTTTCTCGCCACCAAACCTATCTTGTACTGCAGTTTACCTGCGGGTTATTACTTATAGCCAAGCTCTTCAAAG
>CAUTGQ010000068.1:0-6585 GCA_963538075.1 uncultured Atopobiaceae bacterium | reverse complement strand
GGGAGTGGTTACTCCTAAAAGATTGCCAAAGAGTATGTGCGATAAGTTGATTTGGCTTGGAACCTTTGATATGAGAACAGTTCCCAGCGCAAAAAACGTAGTAAATACAATGCCGATAGCAGTATCAGGTCGTACGATTTGACTCTTTTTGACTTGTCCGACCAACACTACGGTAATGAGAGCAAACACAAGTGCCCCCACCAGATAGGGAAGCCCCAGCAGATGAGCAATGACCACGCCTGGGAGAATAGAATGCGAGATGGCGTCGCCCATGAGCGACCATCCCATGTGCGTAATCCAGCAGCTCAAAAGCCCGCAGACTATGGCGGTTGCAATTCCGGTGATGAGGGCTCGCTGCATGAATGCGTATTGGAGAATGTCTACCTCAGGCATGAAGCACCTCCTCAATGTGGGTGTCTTCGGAAATACCAAGGTTCTGCAGTAGAGCGTCTCCAGAAAGAATTTCTTTTGAGGAACCCTGCGCGGTGATAGTTTTATTGATGACCAGGCAAAGCGGGAATTTTTGCTGAGCCAGGTTAATGTCGTGAATTGAAACAAGCAATGTTTTGCCTTCTTTACTGAGGTTATTGAGCTGTTCGGTAATGATGGCCTCAGAGCGAG
Source organism: uncultured Atopobiaceae bacterium (assembly GCA_963538075.1). GTDB lineage: Bacteria > Actinomycetota > Coriobacteriia > Coriobacteriales > Atopobiaceae > Lancefieldella. The sequence goes on along the minus strand of CAUTGQ010000068.1, from coordinate 5,964 downwards.
CGTCTACCCCCGCAAATGGTTCGTCAAGAAACATCAGTTCAGCGGCTTGTGCAATTCCGCGCGCTACAAAAACACGCTTTCTTTGTCCTCCGGAGAGCTGGGCAAGTGGTCGATCTGCAAGGTCGGCCAAGTTGACGCGTTCGAGTGCTTGGGCAACCAGCTCTTTGTCCTGAGCGGATGGTATGCGCATCCAACCCTGATGGACGTATCTACCCTGCATAACAACGTCTTTTACAAGCAGCGGAAACGTTGCGTCAATTGCTTCAGTTTGAGGGACGTACGCGATTTTTCCCTGCTTACGTGCTTGTGAAAGAGGCGGCTGACCCCAAGTAAGTGACCCCTCCCATGCGATGGTGTCCATCAGTGCTTTGAAGAGTGTAGACTTGCCGGCACCATTTACACCTACAAGTGCGCAAAGATCTCCTGTTGAGAGGGAGAAATTCACGTCGTGAATGATGGGCTTCTCGCGGTCTTTTTTCTCGTACCAGGCACAAAGTTGTGAAACGCAAAGATTCATCGAACAACTACCTTCCCATGAGACCAGATACGATTGCGTCTGCGTCGTGTTGCAGCAGGTCAAGATAGGTGGGCACGGGACCGTCAGCTTCCGAGAGGGAGTCTACGTACAAGATGTTCTTCTCGTCAGTTTTGAGGATAGCGCCCGTCTCGTCGGCTACCTGCTGCATTGCCTTGGGGCTTACCGTGGATTCGCAGAATACTGCGGGGATTTGCTGGGCTTTTACAGCTTCGACAACCTTGGCAATCTGCTGCGGAGTACCTTCATCAGCGGCGTTAACAGCCCAAAGGTAGAGTTCCTTCATGTTGGTGTCGCGGCACAGGTATGAGAACGCTCCCTCGCAGGTCACAAGCGTGCGCTGGTTCTCCGGCAGGGTGCTAAGCTCCTCAATCAGGTGAGAGGAGATGTTGTCGAGCTCCTTTTTGTATGCGTCGCCGTTGGCTTCGAAGTCTTTGGCGTGGTCAGGGATAAGGTTGCTGAGCGCGCGGACGATATTCTCGACATAGATCTTGCCGTTTGCGGGCGACATCCACGCGTGCGGATTGGCCTGACCCTGGTAGTCGCCCTCGGCGATGGGGATGGCGGTGATGCCTTCGCTGAGGTCGGCGCGTTGAGCAGGCGAGTCATCGACGAAGCGCTCAAACCAGCGCTCAAGCCCCAGCCCGTTGTTGAGGATGAGCTGGGCCTTTTGCGCACGCTTGAGGTCGTCGGGCGTAGGCTCGTAGTCGTGGATTTCGGCACCGGCCTTGGTGATGGATTCTACCTGGCAAAACTCGCCCGCAACGCGAGAAGCCATGTCTTGAATAACGGTGAAGGTGGTCAAGACGAGGGGAGCCGAGGAGTTTTGGTTTTGCGCGGAGCTTGAGCTGGCTGCAGAATCGCGTGGACTACATGCGGCGAGAGAAGCGATGGCTGTTGCGGAGCTTGCGCCGAGCAAGGCCAGCGCTGACCTGCGGGTTAGGAGAGGGTTGCGGGTAGCGTGCGGGTGTGGGTTTGCGACTGCCGGGTTATGCGTGCAGCAATGTTTCATAGTGACTTCCTTCAAAGAGATGAGAGCAGGTAGCTACGGGACTGAAAGCAAGAAACTGATAGCGTGAGGCCAAGAGTTAGGAGTTTGGAGCTACGAGCTCAACGGGTTTCTCGCCATATTGTATTCCTAAAAGTTAGCTATGTCTAACTTTTGAGATTTTTGAGGAAAGAAAAAGACTTCAGTTTGCAGACAAATGTCCAAAAGATTGAACGTGAAATTTAATGTGTCATTTATGTCACATTTTAAGCAAATTATTTTCTTTTAACGCATTGACCATAGGATTTGTGGTTAAAAAATATTTTTTGTATAGAAAATTATGTGAATATGACTAGAATTTATTTGTTTTCCAATGGTTTGTGCTCATGAAAAAAAGGAGAGAGAGCATGGCATTCGATTTTACAGGTAAGTTGGTTCTGGTTACAGGCGGAAGCGCTGGTATTGGCGCTGAGATCTCCAAGGGTATTGTTGCTGGAGGTGGACACGTAATCGTTTGCTCTCGTCACGAGGACACTGGTCGCAAGTTTGTCGAGGAGCTTGGCGAGGGTAACTTCTTCTACACAATGGACATTGCAGACGCAGAGGGCGTTAAGAAGACCGTTGCTCAGATTCTTGAGGAGTGCGGCGACGTCAACGTTCTTATCAACTGTGCTGGTCGCATCAGCTCCGTTCCTTTTACCGAGGTTGACGACAAAGAGTGGAACAACACCATCAACACCAACCTCACTGGTACCTACAACGTAACTCACGCTCTCTGGCAGCACTTCATCGACCGTGGCGGCGCTCGTATTGTTAACGTTTCTTCCGTCGCAGGCAAGATTGGCGGCGGCCTTCTTGGTACCGTTGCTTATGCATCTTCCAAGGCTGGTATGAACGGCTTTACCAAGGCTATCGCTAAAGAGGGCGGCAAGTACGGCATTTCTTGTAACGCAGTTTGCCCATCTTTCACCATTACAGATATGACCACTGCACTCTCCAATGATGAGGAGAAGTACAAGAAGGTCGTAGGCATTATTCCTCTTGGCCGTCCTGCACAGGCATCTGAGCCTGCACAGATGGTACTGTTCTTTGCTTCCGACGCTGCAAGCTTCGTCAACGGTGAGGTTGGCGACTGCGACGGCGGCATCGTAATGGACTAGGTGATTGTTGATGGCTACAAAAGAACCAATTTCTATTCAGCACCCATTTAAGGCACTGGGCCGCATCCCAGGTGCAAACATTCTGATTCCTCTGCTACTTGGTGTTTTCATGAACACATTTTTCCCAGAGGTATTCCCAACGCTCGGCAGCTTTACCGCAGCAATGACCGTTAAGGGTACTGCTGCTCTGGTTGGCGCTTTCATGCTGTGCGTTGGCGCAACTATTTCGTTCAAGAGCGCACCAAAGGCTGCACTTCGCGGCGCAATCATCATCATTTCTAAGGTTGTATTCTGCGTTGCTCTTGGTCTTGCTGTTCTGTTCTTCCTGAACGACAACCTGCTTGGTCTTTCTTCTATGGTTATCCTTGCTGCTTGCTCTGGTGCAAACAACTCCATGTACGCAGGTCTGATGGCCGACTACGGTAACGAGTATGAGCAGGGTGCAGTTGCAATTACTACACTGGTTGTTGGTCCTCCAGTTACCATGCTTGCTCTTGGTGCAACTGGCCAGTCGCCAATCAACTGGTCTTTGCTTGGCGCAGTTCTGCCAATTATTATTGGTATTTTGCTTGGCAACTTCTTCCCATCCATGAAGAAGATGCTCACAAGCGCTCTGCCAGCAATTATTGTTATGACTTTCTTTGCTATGGGAACTACTATGAAGTTCGATTCCCTCATCATGGCTGGTCCTGCAGGTATTCTGCTTGGCGTTATCTGCTCCGTTTGCGGTGGCTTTATCAACTACTTTGTTGATCGCGCAACTGGCGGAACTGGTATTGCTGGTGTTGCTATTTCTTCCTGCGCAGGTGCAAATGCACTTACACCTGCTGCTATGGCAGAGGCTAACCCAGCTCTGTATGGCGGAGCTGCTCTTGCAACAGCAAACGCACAGGTAGCAGCTGCAGTTATCGTTACTGCAATCCTGACTCCTTTGATCACTGGTTACGTTGCTGAGCACTTTGCTAAGAAAGACAACGCTTCCGAGGAAGTTGTTGAGGCTGCTTAATCGCTCTTAAAGTTTCAAGTTCAAAATCCCAGCACCTTCGGGTGCTGGGATTTTTTGTGCCTTGCGTGCCGTTGGTTTCTTGTAGAGACGCTCAAAGAAGGTTGATAAACGACTGATAAGTAGGCAGCGGATGCCTCAGATTCTTCGGAAAACGCTCGAATAAGTCTCCAAGTGGTAAAAAATGCGTTTAGTTGGGGTTTTCATTTTTCTGCATACAACGTTTGCCCAGATAAAAGTTTTTAGTGCGGTAAAAAATCGTCTTAGTTGGGGATAAATCGGCTAATTTTCAATTTTCATCCCCAACTAAACGGGTTTTTTACCTTTTTAGGCACATAATTTAAAGCTCAAAAATTACGTATTCACAGAAATGAATATAACAACCTGATTATGCAAAAAGGGTCAGAACAGAACGTTCTGACCCTTAACTTTGGTACTAAAAAGACTGTGCTTAGCTATTTCGTAACACCGCCTACTTAATCAGGACATTTCCCTCATAGCTGTCATGAACGTCCTGAGGTGTAACGCCCATGTGCTTCTTATAGAGCCTGCTGAAGTAGAACGGATCATTGTAACCAACAGCCTCGGAGGTCTCGCGCACAGAAAGACCAGATTGAAGCAGCTGCTGAGCATGGTCAAGACGCTTCGCAATAATGAATGTCATTGGGCGAACGCCAAATGTTTGAACAAAATTGTTAGAGAAACGCTGAGTGCTCATTCCACAGCGTTTAGCTAGACCGGGAATGGTAATTGGATCTGCAAAGTGGAGCTCAATGTACGTGCGAGCCTCGGCCATGCTCTCCTGGACTTTTTGGCTGTTGGTGAGCAGGAACATTGATTTGATGAGCTCGGTACCGTTGACAATTTGTGCGACACGGTTGTCCAGCGATGGGGTAGTGTTAAGTTTTTCCAGGTCAAGTGTCTTATCAAGAATACGATCGAATCCCTGAGGATCAAATGCGTATGCATTGAAGATTGGGCTGCTGGTATCTCCTTGAACGCCATCATAGTAGATATTTACATGGTCAAACGAGCGTCCGTAGAGCGTGCGATACGTTACGGTCTGACCTGCAGGAGCGTGGACAACTGTGGTTCCTTCACAGATAAATTCTTTTCCGCCAATAGTAATCTCAGCTGATCCAAATACAGGAATAATGAAAACAGAATGAGCAAGCGAAAAAGTAACTTGGGAGTCAGCAATCTTCTGCTGACGGTTGATCGAAAACACACTATACGTCTGCCGCGAATAGGTCTCTTTTAGCTCCTGCAGATTTGCCTGCATAGAATCTCCTCATTTCAAAAGCGCTCTAATGCGCCGAATATTAAAAATAACATGGAGAGTATTTTAGCCAGCAGAACTGCGATTGCAACCCCAAAATAAAATAAAATGCCATTTCAGGGGTTAAATTTTGATTAACGAGAAAGACAATTGCCTACGTAACTTTTAAAGAATGATTTTAAAAAGAACAATTTATGTATAAATTTTGTCCATGTAAATTAAAGATATTCCATTTTGTTTATTCGCTTTAAACTGCCGATAAATAGCGTTTTTTGATACCATAAATTAGTTATGCACAAATGGTTTCTTCAGGTTAACTTTAGATACTGCAAGCTTCGTTTTGACGCTGAAAGTTTTATTGAGTTTGCCATGGATTCCATTGGTTTTCAGGTCTTAGGTTTTATTGGCTTCTGTAGAGTTTTCTCGTAGAAGGTTTGTATATGGAGCAGCTTGCACACGTTTTTTCACTTATCGTTCAGCCCGCATACGATTTGACCGGCAGTTGGTGGGCGGCAATCTTCCTTTTCACCCTTGCAACTAAAATCATCCTGATGCCTCTGGCGCTCTGGACGCAGCAAAATTCCATTGTTATGGTGCGTCTTATGCCCGAGACTTTCCGCTTGAAGACACGCTACTTCGGCGACAGAGAGACTATCGAGGAGCGCTCCAACGAGCTCAACAAAAAGGCAGGTTACCACCCGCTGCTGAGCCTTATCCCTCTGGCCATCCAGGTAGTCATCCTGTTTGGCCTGGTAGACGTCATCCATGGCATCACTGATTCCGGCGCTCCTGGCACAGAGTTTTTGGGCATGACTCCAATCATTGACGGCGGCATCACCTGGATTATGCCTCTCGCGGCAGCCTTGTCCTCGGTTGCTCTTGGCCTTGCATCCAACAAGCTGAATCCACTCCAGCGCGAGCAGTCTCGTGCCGAGAAGAACACCACAAACGGCCTCTCCATTGCAATGTCGCTTGTACTTGCGGTTTACGTTGTTTGTG
>CAUTGQ010000067.1:0-6747 GCA_963538075.1 uncultured Atopobiaceae bacterium | reverse complement strand
TGTATGCAGAAAAATGAAATCTCCAACTAAACGCATTTTTTACCACTTTGGTGTGTATGCACTCTACTTGACACCATTTTGGTTACATTTTGGCATTGTGGGTACTGTTGGGGGATCGTTTTGCTGCTTAAAAGACACCTTAAGCGTCTCTCAGGAAAGAAATTTCCAGAAATCTCACAGTGATAAAACGTTTTATCACTTAGAGTAGTATTTGAAACATAGCCGAAGCATCATACTGTTATGTATGTGTTGTTTTGCTCGCTTCAGCGCGCCCGCAAGGCGCTTGCGTCGCAGCTCGCAGCCGCCCGCAGCCGAGTGCGAACAAAACACTCGCTCAGGTAATGGAAGCAACGAGGTTGCCTAACCTGCGTAAACGCGCAGGCGGCAACCCAAGAAAAGGAGGAGCACATGGCTCAGCCCGTGTACGGCACACCTTGGCAGACCCTGAATCAGCCTGTATCTGAGGACGAGCTTGCCGGCGTCGATAGGTATTGGCGCGCAGCTAACTACCTGTCTGTTGGTCAGATTTATCTTCGCAGTAACCCTCTTATGAAGGACGGTTTCTCTCGCGAGGACGTTAAGCATCGCCTGGTTGGCCACTGGGGAACCACCCCAGGCCTGAACTTCCTGTTTGGCCACGTCAACCGCTTCATCCGCGACCATAACCAGAACACCATCTTCCTCATGGGCCCTGGTCACGGTGGACCTGCAGGTACCGCACAGTCCCTGCTCGACGGCACTTATCGCGAGACCTACCCATTCATCACCGACGATGAAGAGGGCCTCCAGAAGTTCTTCCGCCGCTTCTCCTATCCAGGCGGAATTCCTTCCCACTACGCACCTGAGACTCCAGGCTCCATCCACGAGGGCGGCGAGCTGGGCTACACCCTGTCCCACGCATACGGCGCTGTCCTGGACAACCCATCCCTGCTGGCAGTCGCTGTTGTCGGCGACGGCGAGGCAGAGACCGGCCCACTTGCAACTTCTTGGCAGACCAACAAGTTCATGGACCCACTGACCGATGGTATCGTTCTTCCAATCCTGCACCTCAACGGCTACAAGATTGCTAACCCAACCATCCTGGCTCGTATTTCCGACGGTGAGCGCGACGAGTTCTTCCGCGGCATGGGCTACCACCCATACAACTTTGTTGCTGGCTTCGACGACGAGGATCACGCATCCATCCACCGTCGTTTCGCAGCTCTTCTCGAGGCTGTCTTCAACGAGATCTGCGCAATCAAGACTCGCGCAGCCGCAGGTGACGCATCCCGTCCTTACTACCCAATGATCATCTTCCGCACCCCTAAGGGTTGGACTTGCCCTCCTTACATCGACGGCAAGAAGACCGAGGGCTCTTGGCGCGCACACCAGGTTCCACTGGCATCCGCTCGCGACACCGAGGCTCACTTCCAGGTCCTTCGCGACTGGATGAGCTCCTACAAGCCAGAGACTCTCTTCACCGAGAAGGGCGCAATCCGTCCAGAGGTTACCGCTTTCATGCCTAAGGGCGACCTCCGCCTCGGCGCTAACCCTAACGCAAACGGTGGCGCAATCCGCCGCGAGCTCAAGCTTCCTGACGCAAAGAAGTACGAGATTCCAGTTGCCGAGAAGGGCCACGGCTTTGGTGCCACTGAGGCAACGCGCGTCCTTGGCGAGTACACCGCCGAGCTCATCAACAGCAACCGCTCCGAGTTCCGTATCTTCGGACCTGACGAGACCGCTTCCAACCGTCTGCAGCCATCTTTCCAGGTAACCGACAAGCAGTGGTTCGGCGGCTTCAACGACGACTTCGAGAACGACGAGCACATCTCCCCAGTTGGTAACGTTATCGAGCAGCTTTCCGAGCACCAGTGCGAGGGCCTGCTTGAGGGCTACACCCTGACTGGCCGCCACGGCATCTGGTCCAGCTACGAGTCATTCGTTCACATCGTTGACTCCATGATCAACCAGCACGCTAAGTGGCTTGAGGCTACCGTCCGCCACATTCCATGGCGCAAGCCTATTTCCGCTCTCAACCTGGTCCTTTCCAGCCACGTTTGGCGCCAGGACCACAACGGATTCTCTCACCAGGATCCTGGTTTTGTTGACATCATGCTCAACAAGAGCTTCAACAACGACCACATCACCAACATCTACTTCCCAGCAGACGCTAACCTCCTGCTTGCAGTTGGCGAGAAGTGCTACACCTCCACAAACTGCATCAACGCAATCTTTGCTGGTAAGCAGCCTGCTCCAACGTGGGTAACCCTGGACGAGGCTCGCGAGGAGCTTGCAGTTGGTGCTAAGGAGTGGAAGTGGGCTTCCAACGCTGAGGCTGGTGAGGAGGATATTGTTCTCGCATCCTGCGGCGATGTCCCAACTCAGGAGCTTCTGGCAGCTCTTGACATGCTTGGCAAGCTGGGCATCAAGGCTCGCTTTGTCAACGTTGTTGACCTGCTCAAGATCCAGAACGCTTCCGAGAACAACGAGGCTCTCTCTGACGAGGAGTTCACCAAGCTCTTCTCCGCAGACAAGCCAGTTCTCTTTGCATTCCACGCTTACGCCGGTTCTGTCCGTCGCCTGATTTGGGACCGTCCAAACCACGACAACTTCAACGTTCACGGCTACGAGGAGCAGGGTTCCACCACAACTCCTTACGACATGCTACGCCTGAACAACATGGACCGTTGGGCACTTGCTGCTGACGCTCTCCGCATGATCGACGCTCAGAAGTGGGCAGATCAGATTGACGAGTGGGAGAAGTTCCGCACCGAGGCCTTCGAGTTTGCTGTCGAGAAGGGCTATGATCACCCAGCATTCACCGACTGGTCTTGGCCAGACGCTTCCGATGCCGATCAGGCCATCTCTGCAACTCAGGCAACCGCAGGCGACAACGAGTAACACGCTCGCGAGCCGCGAGCGCCGCCCGCGCGTCGCGACCGCGCTAGCTGCACAAACGTGCTTTCCGCCCGGTATCTACTTCATGTGGGTACCGGGTTTTCTTGTGCGAAAGCGCTGCTAGTGGACGGGGTTTCTCGCCAGGTAGTGGTGCGTTCGGCGCGCGTTCAATGCGCCCGGGTATGCGCCAGACGCGCGCCTGATTTCTGCAAAGAATCTGTAAATTCTGCCTGATTTCATCAAAGAATCTGTGGATTTGCCTGATTTCGTCAAAGAATCTGTATCTGAAATACAGATTCTTTGCACTTTTCAGGCGCGCTTTGAAGTATGTCCGAAGCTGATTTCGAAAGCCCCTTCATGAGAGCTCTCATGGAGCCTAATTCTCTCGCCTTGTTTGAGTAATTTGGGACGTAACTGCGCCCGCGCACCCAGGTGGTAAAAAATGCGTTTAGTTGGGGAATACAGGTTTCTGCATACAACGTTTCCCCAGATAAAAGTTTTTGAGGCGGTAAAAAATCGTCTTAGTTGGGGATAAATCGACCAATTTTAAGTTTTCATCCCCAACTAAACGGCTTTTTTACCTTTTTCGGCACATAATTTTGAGGTCAAAAATTACGTATACATCAGAATGAATATAACCACTCAAATATGCAGGAAACTGACTAGCGGCCCAAAAATCGCACACTATTCTTCTCAATCATGCGCGGCTCAAGGATTATCTGGATTGAAGCGCCATCGTCCACCAACTCACCTGCGCTTTTCTGACCCGCTCCGTCAACCTTTGCAGCGACACCCGCGCCCGCACACCCTTGCAGCGCGCCTACCTGCGGCCGGCGCGCTCGTCCAGCTTGGCGCGAACGGCGGCCTTGAACGCGGCAGCGTCCGTCATCCACGGAACGTGCTTGCCGCCGATAATGTTGAACGGCTCGTCGCCCTTAGCCAGCAGGTACACCAGCGCCGGGCGAGGGTCGTCGTAAGCAGCGGAAACTGCCTCGTAAATGGCGTCGTAGCGGTCAAGGATAATCTTGTGCGCGGCGCCCTCGGGCGTGGCCTCGGCCATCTGCGCGCAAATCACCGCAGGATCTTCCATGTTGCAGTCCTCGGTGGTGTAAATCATCAGGTCCGCCCACTTGGCCGCCTCTTCCGGCAGCTCCTGGCGACGATTGTATGCCTTTCCACCAACGGCTCCCATGACCACATAGCGGCCATAACCAGGGAATTCTTTGGACGTTGACGAGAAAAGCTTCTGGTAGGAAAGCTTGTTGTGGGCGTAGTCGACCAAGCCCGTGACCTTGTTGTCGGGCGAGCTTAAGAGCTCCATGCGACCTGGCACCTTAACGTTCATCAGCGGAAGCACAGCGTCCTTCTCGCGAATGCCCAGGTAGTCGGCAACGGTGATTGCCGCAAGGGCGTTCTCAACGTTAAAGAGGCCGGACATGGGCAGTGCGACGGCGCCGGTCCAAGTTGGCGCGTGCACGGTAAACGTGACCATGCCCTGGTGAGGGGTGATCTCGTCCGCCCAAACGGTTGCGTCGGAATCGGTTGTGGAAAAAGTCAGGACCTTCTCACACCTCTGTGCACGCTCCATGACCTGGTCAAACATCATCGTGTTCTTGTTAATAACGGCCACGCGAGCAAGGTCAAAAATCTTCAGCTTGCTCTCAAAGTAATCTTCAAAAGTAGGGTGTTCAACAGGGGAAATATGATCGGTTCCGATGTTCAGGAACACCGCGACGCTCAGATTGAGGCCAACCGTGCGGTCGTACTTGAGTCCCTGGCTGGAAATCTCCATGTCAACGTAGGGGAGGCCAGCATCCGCGGCGTGCTTGAGGTGGCGCCACAGCTCAGGAGCCTCGGGCGTGGTGTTGTGTGCGGGCTGCGTGTCCTTGCCGTCAAACACCTCGATGCCGCCGATCACGCCGCACTTGGAGTATGGCTCGTCACCGTCGAGGATGGCGCGCAGCATATACGAGCAGGTAGACTTGCCTTTTGTGCCCGTAATGCCGATGGTAGTGAGCTTTTTGTCGGGATGTCCCGCAACGCCTGCAGCCGCGTAGGCCATGGCAAGGCGCACGTCATCCACGCGAATGGCGGCCACGTTTGGCGCCACTGCCTGCAGCTCTTCCGCGTGCGACTGCTGGCAGAGGTACGCAACAGCTCCAGCCTCCACCGCGCTTGCTAGATACGCTGGCGAGAAACTCGCGCCCTTGCAAACAAACAGCGAACCCGGGGTGACCTCACGAGAATCGCTTGCAACATCGGTAAGCTGTGCGTCTTGATCCATCGCGTCAAGATGCGCGGCAGTGTACTCGATGTTCTTGCTGGTAAAGAGCGCCAGGAGCTCGTGTAATGTCATCCTCAAAAGTCCTTCGATAGCTGTTTGGCGCAAGCACAGCGCCCCAAAGACAGTATAAATAGTTTAGCCGTCTGCCCCCAATTGTGCTGCCGACATCGCAACTTTCTTGGCTTTTGCATGCCAACCTCACACCTTTATGGCGAGAAAATCGTCGATTTTGCTTGACTCACCGAGAGCCGCGAGGTATAGTACTTGTTCGCGCAAGCGTTTACATTGCGGGGTGGAGCAGTCTGGTAGCTCGTCGGGCTCATAACCCGAAGGTCGTAGGTTCAAATCCTGCCCCCGCGACCATAAGAATTTCAAACCCGCCCTCGGCGGGTTTTTTGTTAGCAATCATCACTGGTAGGACTGACCGCCTGACAAGTCACCAACGCTGTATCCGCGCAGGAAAACACCTTTTTACGCGTCAAATCCAAACTGCAGCAAACGTTGCAACCTCAGCTCAAGACCCTTGTGATGGTCGTAAGGATCCAGCATGCGTTGATACTTCGGAGCAGCAGGCATCAGCTTCTCAACCAGTGCATCTGTAGTTTGCCTCACTGAGAACAGGGGCTCGGGGTGGCGATCGCCTTCGTTTTCTCCACTAGCGATGCACCAGCGAATGTCTGAATGCACATGGCTTGCATCAAAAGTTTCAACAAAATTAGGGAACCACGTGCTTGGACTTGCCAGAAGATACTGGTCAAAGCGGCAGGTTGTCTGCATCTCAAAGAGGCTGCACAAGCCCGACAATGAATAGCCAAGCAAAGTAACAGGACATGTACCCTGAGCGGTATGAGTGGCTAGAGCAGCGTACTTCTCGACAGATGGAATTACGACGTCAGAAAGAAATTCTCGTCCAAATCCTCCAAAATTTGGAGCCTCAGTCCGAACGCTTGATGCTGGCCAAGGGGAATAGCAGTCTTGATTGGACGGCGCGGTAATGGCAATCCATTGGGGAAGCTTTGTCACGTCAAGTTTCCCAGCAGAAAGAAGCGCAATTATCTTTGGCATCAGCAGAGAGCCGTGGAGAATAACAAGAAGACCAGGAACTTCGGAGCGTTCTCCGATTGTGATTGTGCTGTCTGGTAGAGCTGATAAATCCATGAAAGTCCTCGTCTGTTGTCTGTTTGCCACCGTCGTCGTCTCGCAGTAGCCGCCTCGTGGAGCCGTCCCCGCGGGGACGCACGCCTGCAGTGGTGTAGATATTTTAAGCATTTTTCAATTCGTTCAGCTTCTCATAACTAAAAAAGTAAGCTAAGATTAACTTTCGCAAAATTCCGCTGCTTCTGTGCGAAACGCTTTGTACGTTGTAGCTTGTACGTTGTACGTTGTGCGCAAAAACGCAGTGTCACTTTAGAGAGGTATCGTATGATAAGAAAAGCCGGTCCGTTCCGTCTTTTCATGGGAGTTCTCGTCGTAATTCTGGCGGCGAGTATCGTAATAACTTCAACAATGGGCGCCATCGGCGTATCCCTGCAAGACGCATACGCCGTGCTGATGCATCATCTTTTTGGCATGCCGCTACCGGAGGC
>CAUTGQ010000066.1:0-6757 GCA_963538075.1 uncultured Atopobiaceae bacterium | reverse complement strand
GCAAGAGCTCGTCCCATAAGAGGGCTGTGGAGCAGCTCAACTTCTCTGGAAGAAAGCTCAACCTCAGGACCCTTAGAGAAAGCGTCACCAATTCCCGCCCAGAAGTACTCATCAGGACTCTCTGCAATAATCTGCGTATCAATAAAGGTATGGACAGGAAGCTCAGCAGGAATGAAGTACGTATCTGCAGATCCGTCCTCTTTATAGAAAACAGCAATTCTTGTTACAGGAGCGCAGTTAGAAGCAAGTGTTGGGAAGGTAAAGTATGGCTTGTCCAGGATGGTTGCAATCTCTTTGCCCTCGTCAATTGCACGACCGCCGCCAACAAGAAAGAGCATATCAGCAGCAATAACCTCAGGCATCGATGCAATCCTCTTGGCGTTTGCATGCGTAGAGTTAGTGCCGTAAGAAATCCAAGAAGAGATAGAAACCTCAGAGCCGGCAAGTGCAGCCTCAAGCTTTGGACGTGCCTTCTCCATTGCGGTTGGTCCACCAATAACTACTGCATTTTTGCCAAAGCGATTAACAATGTGCAGCACGGACTTATAAGCATCAACACCAATGGTGTATGAAGGCAGATACTCCGTAAATGTTCCGCGAGATTCCATCTTTTCCATAGCGTCCTCCAAAACCTATCTCAGAAAAGCGAGAATATAACTTTAACTGAACTAGTTATGTTTTTGCAGCATAAATCCTTGAACGAGCGTTTCCTCTGCCTCTTTATAGGCTGACGAGAAAAACTCTGTATCAAGCATTTGATACTGCGGGGAGCTCACACTGTTCTGGCGATTCTCCTCTGCAATGCGCTGTATAACCTGAAGTGTTTGCTCAACATCTGAATGCGTAAACCCGTACTGTGGATGAGCCGCAGCAACTGCAAAGAGCTCATCAGATGCTTCTGGCAGACGATTCATATCAAGCGAGCGCCCGTAAACATCAAAATCTGCTTGCTTACGAATACGCGCATCTTCTCCTGTTGGAATATGATGAGCACGCAAAAATGCCCGTGTATGAGTGTTATACACGTGGTCGCAAACAAGGTGACACCAAATGCCCACGATAAGCTCTCTGAGCTGGCGCTGATCTACTAAGCTGCGCTGTTCAACTGAGCAATAACTCACATTTGGCTGGATGAAGTCAGTCTGTAGCAGATATTCGGCTGGGTTAAGACCATCCATAAAATTACGCTGATACCGCTTATAACTTGGAATAGGCAAACTTCCTGGGTATGACTGATGGCTTCGACCGTACCTCACCTTGTGAGAATAGTCTGGAACCATAAAGCCAATGTGCACATCAGGAGCGACGTTTCCAAGCAGAAATGCATCAGGGTAGTGAATATCTACACCCAAGTAACCGGCTCCTTTCTCAAGGAGCCGGTCAGCATGAGCAATATGTACGTTCCAACTTGGCACTACAATTACCTGCTTATCCGCGAATTTCGCCGCCGGTGGAACGAAGAACCTTCTCCACAAGCTTTGTATGAGTCTTCTCAACCTCTTCTGAAGTAAGCGTTCTATCGTCTGCGCGATACGTGAGCGAGAAGGCCATAGACTTCTTGCCTTCACCAACACGCAGGGCATCGCGGTACACGTCAAAGAGTCTGATGTCGCAGAGGAGCTTGCCACCAGCAGACTTCAAACGCTGAACCAACTGCTCAGCAGTAACGTTCTCGTCAACAACAATTGCCAGGTCAATGGAGATGCCTGGGTAGGTTGGAGGTTCAACAATAGGAAGGTCTTTCTGAGAAAGACGCAAGAGCGACGCAACAGAAATCTCAAAGGCAATGACTGGAACCTCAATGTCAAAGTTCTGCAGCGACAAAGGATGAATGTTTCCAACCCAACCGATTGTCTCGCTACCTGCAAGAATCTCAGCAGCGCGACCAGGCTGAAGCCAACCGTACTGCTCTGGCTCAGCTACACGGAAACGAACCTTAGTGATGCGAAGCGCCTCAAGCAGACCCTCAACAATACCCTTGGCATCAAAGAAATCGTAGGCTGGATACTTAGCATTCCAAGCGTCATCTGCTGGACGACCAACCAATACGCCACAGACATAGCTTGGCTCATCTGGCTGGCTCTTATCCTTATGTCCAAAGAGCACACGGCCCAGCTCATACATGGCAATATTAGAGACACCGTGAGCAAGGTTGTATGCAATAGAGCGCAGAAGACCTGGAACAATGGAGCGACGCATTTCAGACTGATCAGCAACAAGTGGGCTAATAACCTTTACCGGAACGCCTCTTCCCTCTTCGCTCATACCAAGCTTAGAGAGGTCATCTGGACTTGCGAACAAATATGACTTTGTCTCGTTGAGGCCAAGGGAGCGCAGCGTACGGCCAATTTTTCTGATCTGACGCTGATCTTGGGTCAGTCCACCAGCATGGTTTCTTGCTGCTGGAAGAGTTGCCTCAATATCGCCTTCACCCCACAGGCGAACAATCTCCTCAATAAGGTCAACCTCACGCGTAAGATCTGGGCGGTTTGTAGGAGCTACAACGCTCAGCTCTCCGTTGTCTACTGGAGTAACCTTGCAGCCAAGGCGCGTAAGGCGAGAAACCATAAACTCTTCTGGGATCTGAGCACCTGCAAGTGCGCAGACGCGTTCTGGGCGAAGCGTAATAGTTACTGCCTCTTTTACCTTTGGATACACATCAACAATGCCAGGGCACACCTCAGCACCACAGCACTCCTCAAAGAGAGCTGCTGCAATATCTGCAACAGATGCGCAGCTGTTTGGATCAACAAGGCGCTCGTAACGAATAGAAGCCTCGCTCATCAAATCAAGGTTTCTGCTGGTACGGCTAATGTGGCCATTATCAAAGACGGCGGATTCCAAAAGGACATCAACGGTATTCTCGGTAATTTCAGAATCCAGGCCACCCATAACACCAGCAAGAGCAATAGGAGTCTTACCGTTATCTGTGATGACCGTCATATCGGACGTGAGCTCGCGGTCTTCTCCGTCAAGCGTCACAATGTGCTCACCATCTTCTGCAGCACGAACCACAATGTGGTACTTGCCATCTTCCTTGGTAAGTTTTCCGAGGTCAAAAGCATGCAGAGGCTGGCCGGTCAGGTACATCACGTAGTTAGTAACATCAACAACGTTGTTGATTGAGCGGCCACCACAAGCCGTAACGCGACGAGCAAGCCATTCAGGGCTTGGGCCAATCTTGACGTTACGAACCACGCGAGCGGTGTACCTTGAGCAGAGCTCAGGATCAGCAATAGTAACATCTACCTGCTCAGATGCATCTGCGCCAGACTCAGACGTAACACGAGGAAGCTCAATGTGGGTGTCAGTGTCATACATTGCAGAAACCTCAACAGCCATACCAGTCATAGAAAGGCAGTCAGGGCGGTTGGGGGTAATCTCGCAATCAAGGACTACATCAGACATGCCCAGGTAATCCGTAAGAGGTACACCAATTGGAGCATCCTCGGGAAGAATCATAATGCCGCTCTGGTCATCGCCGAGACCAAGCTCGCGAGAAGAGCAGTTCATGCCGCAAGACTCAACGCCACGCAGCTTGGACTTTTTAATCTTAAAGTCTCCAGGAAGTACCGCACCGATCATTGCCGTAACAATGTGGTCTCCCTGATTAAAGTTCTGAGCACCGCAAACAATCTGTAGAGGAACAGGATTTCCGTCCTTATCTACATTGTTGTTGCCCACGTCAACCAGGGTAACGTACATGTGATCAGAATCAGGATGAGGCTCTTTGCTTACAACCTGAGCAGTAACAACATGGTCAAGGTTAGCGCCAACACGCTCTATAGCTTCAACCTCAGTGCCTGTGCGCACAAACTCGTGCTCAAGGTCTTTTGGGTCCTGAGGAAGATCAACGAGCGTCTTCAGCCATTCATAAGATACACGCATGTGATTGCCTTTCTAATAAGACGCCGATGATTAGAACTGACGTAGAACTCTCTGGTCACCAGAGATGAGCATACGCAGGTCAGGAAGGTCATAACGGAGCGCTGCAACACGCTCAACACCAATGCCAAAGGCAAAGCCTGTGTATTTCTCGGAATCAATACCGCAGTACTTGAAGACATTAGGGTCAACCATGCCGCAACCAAGAATCTCAAGCCAGCCCGTGTTCTTGCAGAAACGGCAGCCCTCACCGTGGCAAACACCACAAGAAACGTCTACCTCGCAGCTTGGCTCGGTGAATGGGAAGAAGTGAGGACGATAGCGGGTAGCGCGGTCCTTACCAAAAATCTCTCGAGTAAAGTGGTCAAGGGTGCCCTTGAGGTCACCAAAGGTGATTCCCTCATCAACAACAAGGCCTTCCATCTGCGTAAACTGAGGCAGGTGGTTAGCATCTGCTGTGTCAGGACGGAATACCGTACCAGGGCAAATCATGTAGATAGGAGGCTCTTTTGTCTCCATGGTGTGTACCTGAACGCCAGAAGTCTGTGTACGAAGAAGCACGTCAGACTCGCCCAGTACGTGCGACTCTTTTCCTTCTGGTGCATTATCCACTACGTAGAACGTATCCTTACCAGAACGGCTTGGATGGTCCTCTGGAGCATTCAGAGCTGTGAAGTTGTAGTAGGTGGTCTCAACATAAGGGCCTGTCTCAATGGTGTAGCCCATGCTGATAAAGATGTCTTCCATCTCCTCACGTACCTGCTCAATGAGGTGCTGAGTACCAGGGCTCAGACGACGACCTGGAAGGGTAATATCAGTTGCCTCAGCATTAAGCTGAGCCTCAAGGGCTTCTCGCTTTAAGGCAAGCTGACGCTCGCGAATAGCGGTCTCAACGTTAGCACGAACGGTATTTGCAAGCTGACCCATTTGAGGGCGCTGATCTGCGGGAACCTGACCCATCATACGCATAATTGCGGTAAGAGAGCCCTTCTTTCCCATTGATGCAACGCGCACCTTCTCAAGTGCTTCAAGGTTTGTTGCCTTAGCAATTCCTTCAAGTACTTGCTCGCGAATTGCCGAGAGTTCCTCAGACATTCCCATGTAATTACCCTTTCAATAGAAAACCGCCCCTGAGCATATGCCCAAGGACGGAAAATTTCCGCGGTACCACCTCGGTTGATTGCACAGTTTTCTCTCTGTGCAATCCACTTGAAAGCCTAGTCTCGTTAGGCAGACGACTTCCCTACTAAGCAATGACGCCGTTCAAGTTGTAGCTCGGGAGTGAACTCTACCAGCGCTGTGCAGGTGTTTCTCAACCACGAACACCCTCTCTGTTCACAACGTGCTCCGGCAAACCTCTCCGTCAACGCACTTTGTTCAGAGTATCACACTGTGCGAGTTTTGAGCAGCAGCACAACCCTTTTTACCAGAAAGATAAACAAAAGCGTAACAACCGCGAGAAGAACGATGGTTCCTCCAGGTTTAAGGCCAAGCTCATAGGAGACAACAAGTCCACCAAGTGAGGTCAGCATACCCACCGTGCTTGCATACAAACAACATTGCTTCCAGCTGCGGGAAATCTGCAAAGCACAGGCAACAGGAACTACCATCATGGATGAAACAATAAGTGAGCCAACCGTTCTTGCTGCTACGGCAACCACCAAAGCTACTGCGATAACAAAGCCAAAATTAATAAGACTTACGGGTACACCAACACAACGGGCATGACGCTCATCAAAAGACATCAAGAAAAGTTCTTTTCTAAGGAAGAAGCAGAATGCGACTGCAAGTACGCTAATGACCACAATCATCTGAACTTCTTGCTCGCTTACCGTCAGAATAGAGCCAAACATAAAGCTGTTGAAGCTTGATGAGTTAGGAACAAAACCAGACAACACACCTGCTAGACCAATACCAGCTGCCATAACAATAGCAACGGCAAGCTCTGACTGGTCTTTGAAGTGACGACGCACTCCCTCAACACAAAGAGCACCACCCAAACAAGCGGCAATTGCTCCGGCAACAGGATTAATACCTGCAATCATGCCGCCTGCAACACCTGCAAGAGAGGTATGTGAAAGAGCATCGCCAATCATAGAGAGGCGCTTCAATACAACCGTAACGCCTACAAGCGGGATAATTGCTCCCAGAAGAATTCCTACAAGAATTCCTCGCTGCATAAATACGTATTCAAACATTTATGCCCTCCTCTCATGCGAGTCTTGGGCATCTTGAACAACGTCGGACGCAGGACCAAGGGACTCCGTTAAAGCAAAATCATCTAATTTTCCGCGATTGTGGTCGTGGACATGATGAGAGTCAAGGTCACAGTGAGCTCCATGAACTGCACAGTGATCATGACCGTGACCTCTACCTGCAATTTCTGTAGCTTTGTGGTCAGCAACTTCAACAACTCGACAAGCCAGCGCATCAAGAGCTGCAAGATCATGCGTAACAATAAGTACCGCAAGATCTCTAGCTGCATGGGCTTCTCGCACTAGGCTATAAAAATGATTGCGACTCTCTTTATCAAGACCAGTTGTAGGCTCGTCCAGGATAAGTAGTGATGGGTTTCCTACCAGCGCGCAGGCAAGGCGAACTCTCTGGAGCTGTCCTCCAGAGAGTTCCCTAATAATACGCGTGGAAAAGTCAGTCATACCTACAAGGTCAAGTGCCTCAAGCGTGCGCTCGCGACGCTCTTTTGCGCTCATCTTTACCTTTTTGGCACGAGCATACTGACTTGCATCTACTAGCTCGACGACGCTTGCAGGAAAGCGATTAACCGATTCTGAAGGCAGCTGTGGGACATAGCCTACACGCTCCCAGTCTTTAAACCGAGTCGAAGACGTTCCAAAAAGAAGTGACTTACCAC
>CAUTGQ010000065.1:0-6778 GCA_963538075.1 uncultured Atopobiaceae bacterium | reverse complement strand
TGATGGCAACAATACCTACGGCAAAGACAAAACGTAAGGTCATAAGCCAAGCTGCCGAGATATAACTAATTGCATCTTTGATAACGACAAATGACCCGCCCCAGATAAGTGCGCAGATAAGAAGAGCAAACTTCCATACAAGCGTAGAAGAAGTATCTAGTGTGAGTCCGGAAGAGTTTCTAGTAGAAAGATCTGATGATGCCACGCGCTATCCATTCCCGTCGAAGGTAAAAGTTAAGGTATAGGTAGTGATTTGAGAAAATCAAACGCGTGCAAGTATACGTGATTTTGCACTTGAAGCGCCCCACAAGCAGCATAAAAATGAGATTAGAAGTATACTCACATCTGCAAGAAAAATAAGTGTGTGCGATTGTTTTATGCAAGAAGATATTTCAAGGAGACTCGTATGTCCAACTACGTTCTGACCTGTTGCTCTACGGCCGATGTAAGTGAGAAGTACCTTCAGTCACGTGATGTGAAATACGTATATTTCAACTACGAGCTTGATGGTGTTCAGTGCAAGGATGACTTTGGTCGCACTAATTCACCAGATGACCTCTATAAAAAGATGCTTGCAGGCGCTGAGTGTCGTACTTCACAGGTATCAATTGGTGAGTACATGGCTTTCTGGCGTCCTTTCCTTGAGGAGGGCAAAGACGTTCTTCATGTTTCGTTAAGTTCTGGCGTTTCTGGAACGTATGAGTCTGCTTGCCAGGCAAAGGTAGAAATTGAGCAGGAGTTTCCTGACAGAAAGATCGAGGTTGTCGACTCTCTTCAGGCATCTTCTGGCTATGGTTTGCTGGTAGACGGTCTTGCCGATAAGCGCGACGAGGGTCTGTCTTTTGACGAGGCAGTTGCATGGGCCAAAGAGGCTCGTCACCGTGTGTATGGATGGTTCTTCTCAACAGATTTGACCTTCTTTGTTCGTGGTGGTCGCATTTCCAGGACAGCTGGCCTGCTTGGCGGCATGCTTAACATTTGTCCTGTTATGGATATTGAGGCCGACGGTTCTTTGGCTGTTAAAGAGAAGGCACGTGGCAAAAAGAAAGCAATCGCTCGCGTAGTTGAGATCATGACTCAAACTGCAGAGCAGGGCAGTGCTTACGCACGTAAAGTGTTTATCTCTAACTCTGAATGCGCCTCTGATGCCCAGGCTGTCAAAGAGCTTATTCAAGAAAAGCTTCCACAGACCGGTGATATCAACATCTTTACCATTGGTGCAACTATTGGTGTTCATACTGGTCCTGGAACTGTTGCAACATTCTGGTGGGGAGAAGAACCTCGCGCTTAAGATGTTGTTCGAGTAGGTAGGAAAGGTCTTTAGTCATGGTTAATTTTGAGTACGTTGTACCTACTCAAGTGGTTTTTGGAAAAGATACTCAACTTCGTGTGGCAGAGCTTGTCTCTGCTCACGGAGGTACCAAGGTGCTGGTGCATTTTGGTGGCAGTCACGTGGTAAAGAGTGGCTTGCTTAACCAGATCCACCAGCTTCTAAGCAATGCGGGAATTGCTTTTGTTGACTGTGGTGGAGTTGTCCCTAATCCTCGATTAGAGCTTGCAGAAGAAGCTGTAGAGCTGGGCAATCGCGAGGGTGTTGACTTTATTTTGGCCATCGGTGGCGGATCTGTCATGGATTCTGCTAAGGCGATTGCATATGGCCTGGCCAATGACGTTTCTCTTGAAGACCTCTATTTGCATAAGGTCAGTGTTTCAAAGGCAGTTCCTCTTGGTGTCATTTCTACTATTGCAGGAACTGGATCTGAAACCTCTGATTCTTCCGTCATGAACATTACGCTGGCTGATGGCCGTGTTCTTAAGCGTTCTTATCACCATCAGAGCGGCCGTCCTTGCTTTGCCATCATGAATCCAGAGCTCACCTATTCCGTGAGTGCTTATCAGACGGCATCAACAGGCGCCGACATCATGATGCACACCATGGAGCGCTATTTTACGCTCGAGAAGGACGTGGCACTCACTGACGAGCTAGCCGAGGGGCTCTTACGCACCGTAAAAGAAGCTGTCTTGATTGCTGTCAAAGAACCAGAGAATTACGCTGCACGTGCAGATTTGCTCTGGGCATCGTCGCTTTCTCACTGCGGACTTACCGGAACTGGTCGCGTAAGCGATTTTGCTTCTCATGCAATCGAGCATGAGCTGAGCGCAAAGTATGATGTAGCTCACGGTGCTGGTCTCACGGCTATTTGGGCAAGTTGGGCTCGCTATGTTATGAGCCAAGATCCAGAGCGCTTTGCGCAGTTTGCGGTTAATGTTTTTGGAGTTCAAAATAACTTCCATAATCCAACCGCTACAGGCCTTGCGGGAATCGAAGCTTGGAATCAGTGGTGTCATGCAATTGGTATGCCAACCTCCCTTGCCGAGCTTGGAGTAGACCCTTCGGAAGAGGACATTCTCCAGATGGCAAAAGGCACTATTGATGCTCGCGGTGGAGATCATGCGGGCAACTTTATGCAGCTTAAAACAGCAGATGTTCAACAGATTTTAAGAATGGCCCTAAAGTAAAGTTTCTCAAGGTAAATTTTGTTTCATTGCGGGTATTATTACTACATACGAAGTTACTGAGCCACAAAGCTCAAACATACGGAAGGAAGATTCATGAGCGGTTTTGTTAAGGCAGACAATGTTTTTGTAAACCAGAACGCAGCGAGCCGTAATGATGTCCTGCGTTTTATTGCCGATAAAGCACTGGAAGCTGGCGTAACTGACGATGCAGACGCTGTTTACAATGCTTTTTTGGCTCGTGAGGAAATGGGCGAGACCGGCATGACTGACGGTTTTGCAGTTCCACACGCAAAAGATGCTGCTATCAAGGACGCAGCTGTCTTTGTCTTCAAGAACAGCACCCCTCTTGAGTGGCCTTCTTTTGACGAGAAGCCCGTTGATGTTGCCATTGCACTGCTTGTTCCAGATGGAGAGGCTGGCACCACTCACATCAAGCTTCTTTCTAAGACCGCTGTTCTTCTGATGAGAGATGAGTTTAAGTCTCTACTTCGTGGCTCTAATGATCAGGAAGCTATTGCTCAGGCTATTAACGAGGGCATTAGCGAGGAGTAGGGTTTCTCGCCAAGTTATAGAGGGCTTAGCAGTTGCTTTCTGTAACAGTTTAACTGGGTAAAATTTTGGACACTCAAGCACAAACTTGAGTGTCCTTTTTGTGTAAAAAGGCGTACACTTGTACTAGTTTTAGTCGAGAAGGGAGTCAGATGTTTACACCATGTACTGACAAGCGCGTTGCTGTCTTTTTTGCCGATGGTTGTGAAGAGATTGAGGGACTGAGCGTTGTTGATGTCCTGTATCGTGCAGGTATTCCCTGTGACAAAGTGTCTATCTCTGATTCCTTGAGCGTGACTTCATCTCACCAGGTTACCTTTCTAACAGACAAGCTACTTAGTCAGGTCTCGTTTGATGATTACAGCATGTTGGTGCTTCCTGGAGGTCTTCCTGGAACTACTAATCTTGAGGCTTGTGAGCCACTTATGCAGGCAGTTGATGCGTTTGCGGAAGATGGCCGTGCGCTTGCTGCAATCTGTGCTGCTCCTTCAATTTACGCTAAGCGTGGATTGCTTGCGGGTAAGAAGGCTACGTCTAATCCAGGCTTCCAGCATTTTCTTTCAGAGAATGGCGCCAATCTTTCGCAAGATGCGGTTTGTGTTGATGGTTCTTTTATTACCAGTCAGGGTGCGGGAACAGCTCTTAAGTTTGGTCTTGAGATTGTTCGTTATCTTGTAGGTAATGACGTGGCAGAAAAAGTTTCTAAAGGCATTGTGCTTATCTAGACCATGGCGCCTTCTCAAAAACAGTACCTGGTTATTGATCTAAAGAGTTTTTACGCATCGGTTGAATGTGTTGAGCGAGGCCTTGATCCCATGAAGGCCAAGCTTGTTGTGGCAGATCTTACTAGGACAGAAAAGACAATCTGTTTGGCTGTTTCACCGGCGCTTCGTGCGCTGGGTGTTCCTGGACGTTGCCGTGTTTTTGAGATTCCTAAAAACCTTACCTATGAGGTAGCTCCTCCTCGCATGGCTCTGTATGTGGAGCGCTCTGCAGATGTGTATTCGGTATATCTCAAATACATTGCACCAGAAGACATCCACGTTTACTCCATTGACGAGGCATTTATTGATGTAACACCGTACTTATCGCTTTATGGATGTACAGCAAGAGAGTTGGGCGAGAAAATCCGTGCAGATGTAGCAAAAACTACTGGCATTCCTGCTACCTGTGGTTTGGGTCCAAACTTGTATCTGGCAAAAATAGCTCTTGATATCACTGCAAAGCACAGCCCCAACTTTTTTGGTGAGCTTGATGAAGAGTCGTACAAGCTTAAACTCTGGAACCATAAGCCCTTAACTGATTTTTGGCATATTGGTGCAGGTATTCAAAAGCGACTTGCGGCAATGAATATTCACACCATGGGACAGCTTGCTACAGCTCCTACAGAGCCTTTGTATAAAGAATTTGGTGTTGATGCAGAAATCCTTATTGATCATGCATGGGGAATTGAGCCAACTACCATTGCGGATATTAAGGCCTACAAGTCTCAAAGTCATTCTGTCTCAACGGCGCAGGTCTTTGATCACAATAGAGATACAGAGGGCGCGCGTCTTATCTTTAAAGAGATGGTTGAGGCGTTGTCTTTAGAGCTTGTAACGCAAAAGCTCGTTTGCTCTTCTATTGGCATCTATATTGGCTACTCGGCAACAGAGAGCCAGATGGAAGAGCTGAGGCAGACGGGGGATTATAGGAGCTGGAGAAGACATATTCCCTCCAGCAGTGGCACTAGGAAGCTCTCTTATCCTACTAACTCTAGAGATGAGCTTATGGCAGAGGTTTTGTCTTTCTTTGACGAGCGCGTAATACCTTCAGAAAGTGTGCACCGCGTGGGTCTTACCTTCGGAAACACTCAAGAAGAAACGGGCTCAGGTATTCAGACTTCTCTTTTCCAGGACAACACTGTTTTAGAAAGAGAACGCCAGCGTCAAGATACTATCAATGCCATAAAGAAAAAGTTTGGTAAGAATTCTTTGCTCAAAGCTATGGACTTGCTCCCCGAAGCAACTGCACGACAGAGAAACGCTCAGATTGGAGGACATCGTAGTGGAGAAGAAACCAATGAGGCCTAAACAGGGTTTCTCGCCAGCAGAAGCTAGCGTAAAAGAGGATGCGTTTGCAGCGCAGATGCACTACGGACACCCTCGCATGTCGCGAGCAAACAGGGCAAAAATATTTATGCCTTTTGATGCACTGAAAGGTTTACGAGAAGCCTTGGCAGAAAGAGAACAAGAAGCTCGAGACCATATAAAAGACTTTCATGACTTACCACACTGGTCATAGGTTTATACGATAAAATAGACAGGTCGTATAAAGAAATCGAGGAGGTTTCATGAACCCCAAAGCAAAGATTGCCATTCCAGCAATTGTGGCTCTCATTTTTATTGTCATTGATTTTGTTGCGCCAGTTCAGTATCTCAGCTATTTCCACACGGTATTTAACTTTGCAACTCGTCAGACAAACCCTATTTCTCTGATTCTTGCACGTATTACCTACATTATTTTCCTGTGCTATCTTTTTGCTGCGGTTTCAGGTCTTTTGAGGGGCTTCCGTCCTCGTCTTAGGTGGGGTCTTTCCATTCTCTCTGTAGTTGGTTTAACCTCCGCACTTACCGAGCTCTCTGTGATGATTTCTATCAGCCAGGCGGTAAACTTCACCACCCTTATTCTTAACATCATGATTGTGGGCTTCTTGTTCCTCACGGCTCTTCTTGCACTTCTCATTTGGGTTCGTGCTAAGAAAGAGTTTGACCAGCGTCAGGCTGATCTTGAGGAGGAAGAGGTTGTTGTTTCTCCAATGCCTCTTGCTACCGAGGGCGCAGAGGTTGCTCCTGTAGTTCCTGTAACTGCAGAGGCTGTAGCAGCACCTGAGACACCAGCAGCTCCAGCAGCACCTGAGGCTCCTGCAGCACCAGAGGCTCCACAGGAGTAGTTGCTCACCCACTCTCTTCTTGTTTGGAGGAATTCTTACTTATAGGAGAACCGTATGTCTTTTGTTGAATTTAAAGAGGTAACAAAGACGTATACCATGGGCTCCGTCAAGGTACACGCTGTCCATGACATGAACTTCTCCATAGAAGAGGGCGAGTTTTGCGTAATTGTTGGCCCATCAGGTGCCGGTAAAACAACTGTCTTAAATATGCTCGGAGGTATGGATACCTGTACCTCCGGGTCTATTTATTTAGACGGAAAAGAAATTGGCGGGCTTTCGGAAAAAGAAAGAACGCTCTATCGCCGTCATGACATTGGCTTTGTTTTCCAGTTTTACAATCTTGTTCCTAATCTCACTGCAAAAGAAAACGTTGAGCTTGCTTCTCAGATTTGTCTTGACCCTATGCAGCCAGAAGATGCACTTCGAGCTGTTGGTCTTGAGCATCGTATGGATAACTTCCCAGCTCAGCTCTCCGGTGGAGAGCAGCAACGCGTTTCTATTGCACGCGCTTTGGCAAAGAATCCGCGTCTTCTGCTCTGCGATGAGCCAACAGGTGCGCTGGATTATAAAACAGGAAAGCAAATTCTTAAGCTCTTGCAGGATATGTGCAAAGAGCAGCATAAGACCGTGGCTATTGTCACGCACAACTTTGCGTTCACTCAAATTGCCGATAGGGTAATCCACGTTAAAGAGGGTCAAGCTCAATCGGTAGAAATTAATCAACACCCAGCTGACGCGCTTACTGTCGAGTGGTAGTTATGCCACACGCTCTTTTTA
>CAUTGQ010000064.1:0-6791 GCA_963538075.1 uncultured Atopobiaceae bacterium | reverse complement strand
TCTTTACGTGCCTGAAGGACCTGCAGGTTATGCGGCAGAGCAGCAGCTGGAGTTGGTCGGCGGCCTGGGATGCGATTGTCGTGTGGATGCGGAGCTTGCGCCAGCCGCAAAAAGTCAGGAGCTCAACGATCTTCTCGCCAGGGTTTTTAGGGCCAAGGAGGGTAATGAGGTTACGCCGAGTGGTGCAGTAACGTTTTTGTCGCCGTTGGGTCAGCATGCTGAGGCAGAGTCTATCAGCAGGTACATCTCTCAGTGCGCAGAGTCCGGATGCAAGAGCTTTGCGGTGTACACCTCGGATTCGCAAAGGGTTTGGGACGCGCTCTCGCAAAAGCTTGCAGCTAAGGGAATTGCTGCTCACTATAGGCGCTCGGTGCGTATTCAAGACTCTCTTGCAGGACGTGCGTTTGCTAGCTTGATTGATGCGTATGTTACGCTCAGTGAGCGCTCAGAGCTCGAGAAAAACATTGACTACCAGGCGTCTGATCATCAGATGGGAGATATGTCGTGGTGGCCACCACGTACTCTTACGGACTATCTGATTTCACCTATTTCAGGAATAAGTGTTGAGCGTGCGTGGATGCTGGATAAGAGTTGGCGCGGTAATAGAACGTTGTATGCCACCAGAGTGCTTGAGACGCTTTCTAAGGCGGCTATGAGCTCGCGTTTGTGCGCAGAGACCATCAAGAGCCTTGAGCTTGGCAGAATTGGCTCTGCTGCTCAGCGCATTATTGAATACCTTTCTGCAAAAACATCTGATGAGCAGGCAGAGGTTGTTCAATCTAATGAGTTGACGCTTCAGTCTCTTCAAAACCAAGAGTCGCTTAAGGTAATGAGCAAGATTGTTTCTTCTGCGCAGGAGCTGCATGAGGCGGGATTAAAGCTCTCTCCTCAGACACTCAAATCTTTTATTGAGCTTTGCAAAGACCAGACGGTCATGATGCCTGTTTCTAATGGTATTCAGTCTGATATTCAGGTGCTGATAGCTCCTGTAAGCCAAGCTCATTCTTTTGAGCCACATTCTTTTGATGCCGTCATTTTTCAGGGTATGGATACGTTGAATTTTGGCGTCAAAGCATCAGACGGTGCGCTTCAAGAGTTTGTTCGCCATGCAAGTAAAATGCCTAAGGTGTCAGAGTTTGCACGTTATCAAAGAGATTTTTATACGGCGCTTACAACCGCTTCTACCAGCGTTGCATTTGAGAAGATAGAACAAAAAGATGTCTTTAATGCAGTAGCTCTCAGTGAGGTTAAAGCATGCTATCCCAAAGACTATGCAAAGAAGACAGGGGTAGCACGCGGAGAAGAAGAGGTGCTGGTAAATCTGTTGCCTCAAGCTACTGACCTAAAACGTGTTGCAGAACTCCCAACAATTGAGTCTGGTGAGATTGACCCTAAACTCAAAAATATCGTGGTACTCCCACGTCATTTGACTAGGGAGACTCTTGAGCAGGAATTACAGGGTCTTATAGAGGTCTCGCGAGAAGGACTACCACTTCTTTCCGCTTCTCAGATTGAGACGTATCTTGAGTGTCCCTACAAATGGTTTACGCAACGTCGCATCAAGATTTCCCAGGTAGACACTGAGTTTGCTCCAATGCAGATGGGTACCTTTATTCATCGTGTTTTGGAGCTAACACACGCAACACTTTTAGCTGAAGCACTTGGTTGTGATGTGGCTGAAGTTGATTCAGTGGTTGAATCTGCACTTTTGCAAGACATTCCAGGCTCTAGGATTACATCTGATAACTTAGATCATGCAAAACAGGTGTTAGACAGCTGTTTTGCTCAGGTGTGGGATGAGCAATTCAACAACATTAACCGAGCATCTTCAAATGAGCTTATTCCGCATAGCATTCAAGAAAGAAAACTGGTTGAGAACATTCGAAAAGAGCTCAAGAATCTTCTCGAGTTTGAAGCTTCGCACTTTATTGGCTATCAGCCTAGGTTCTTTGAGCTTCGTTTTGGTAGAGAAGAAAATGTTGTTGAGTATGCAGGAGCTCAATTTACTGGTTCGATTGACCGCGTAGATGTTAACGCTCATGGTCAGGCACTTATTATTGACTATAAACACAAGGTCACAAAAGATTTGAAGGCTTATTCAGCAAAGTTAAGCCTGGATAGTGAGCTCTCAAAAGAGATCCTTCCAAGGCATGTACAGTCTGCAATATATGCTCAGATTATGAGAAAACAGCTCACCAAGTATAAACTTGAGCCAGTTGCTGCAATTTATCTGGGCACCAAAGAGCAAAAAGATAAGCCTTCATTTGCTCTTGCAGGCATGGCAACGGAAGCGGCAACAGAACATATTTGGAACATACATCCGGAAGATAAAAAGCTCAGGGACCAGGCGGTTATGGTTGTGTCTCAAAACTCAGCAGAGTTTGCAGACTACTTGGACGCTTGGGAGAGTTTAATTGCTCAGAAAGTCCAAGCCATGCTTTTTGGAGATGTCCGAGCTAATCCTTGTGATAAGGATGCATGTAAGTATTGTCCAGTAAAACTGTGCGACAAGAGGAGGTAAGCTACTATGGCTGATACACGTTATACGCCTGGTCAAGAGAAGACCATCAAGACGCTTGATAAGCCTCTTTTTGTTGCAGCAGGTGCTGGTTCAGGAAAAACTTTTACGCTTACACAGAGAATTGTGTGGGCTTTAAAAGAAGGCTCAGGAGCTGACGGAAAGCCGTATCTGAACAGCCTTGACCAGGCATTGATTATTACGTTTACCAATGCTGCAGCTACAGAAATTAAAGAGCGCGTTAGAGAAGCTCTAGAAAAAGAAGGTCTTCACAGTGCAGCGTTGCAGGTTGATGATGCATGGATTAGTACTATCCATGGTATGTGCAGCAGAATTTTAAAGATTCATGCACTTGATTTGGGTCTTGATCCTGAGTTTGAAATCATTAACGACATGACCAGAAATCAGCTGGTCAATATATCTATTGAAGAAGTACTCAGAGAGCTTTCTCAAGATGAAAGTTATGCTGAGTTTCTCTCAACCTATGCAGGGAACAGAGATGCACTGAAGTCTCGTATTGAAACGCTGATTTCGTACGCTCAGTCATCTCCTGTAGGAATGGATTCTATTTCATTTATGGGGGATAGCTCTGACCTGGAAGTTCTAAAAGCGGAGCTTGAAGACCTTGACGCTGCGCTTGAAGCACTAAAGGGTGCAATTGCTGCCACAAAACCAGATGAAGCAGAGCAGCTACAAAGTATTCAATCTGAGCTTTCAAGTAAATTGCAGCAACACTTGGTTCTCTCGCTAGCTGATTTTGACCAGGCGTTTTGGGAGGCTTTGGGAAAAGCACTCAAGATCGGTCGTTCCTCAAAAGAAATAAAAATTGTAAGAGATGAAGCTGCGTACCAGCTTAAAGTTTGTAGCTCTTTATTTGGACTTATTCAGGATATGTCTGAGGGTCGGCGTCTGAAAGATGTTACAGAGCAGGTTTACAAGCTTTTTAAACAGAAGAAACGTGCTGTTGGCGGCCTTGATAACGATGACCTTTTGCATCTAACGGCAAAGGTATTCGAAGAGCATCCAGAGATTGCAGCTGTTTACACAGATAAGTTCAAGCTTGTAATGGTTGATGAGTTCCAAGATACGGACCAGCAACAGGTGCAGATGATTAAGAGTCTCTCAGGTAAAGACGCTCAATATCTCACCACAGTTGGTGATGCGCAGCAGTCAATTTATCGATTCCGCGGCGCTGATGTTGATGTGTTTTTCAGACGCCAAGCAGAGGTTCCAGAAGATTTACAACCCCGTCTTGTAGATAATTTCCGCAGCCACAACGAAATTTTGCGATTTGTTGCAAAGGTTTGTAGCGCTGATGGCATGATACCTAACTTTATGGATCTGTCTGCTGGGCGAGAAGAACCTGCAACTCCGTTCATTGCTCATTCACCACGCGTATATTTTGAAGTCACAAAATTTGAAAAGTCAGGAAATTCTAAGCCAGGCGATGATGTCACAAGAAGCCAGCTTGTTGCGTATCAACTTGCAGACAGAATCAACACGCTTATGCAGGATGAGAATATCCAAGCAAAAGATGTTGCAATTTTGATGAAATCAGTTAAAAAGGCACAGCCCTATATTGAGGCACTTCGTACCTTTGGAATTGAAAGCGTGGTTTCTGGAGCTTCAACGTTTGGTGAGCAGCCTGAGGTTCAGTTGATTGGCAGCCTTTTACAAACACTCGCAAATATGTATGACTCGTACGAGGGACTATTTCCTGTACTCTCGAGCGAGATATTTAGTCTTGATGCGTCTGATCTGCTTCTCCTGGGTACAAATTTTGGAGAAAATGGTCAGAAGATTACCAACAGAGATATTGCAGAGTCAGTGGTAAATGACGCATTTAATCCACCTTTTGAGATAAGTCCAAAGCTTAAAAA
This sequence comes from uncultured Atopobiaceae bacterium, assembly GCA_963538075.1. Classification (GTDB taxonomy): domain Bacteria; phylum Actinomycetota; class Coriobacteriia; order Coriobacteriales; family Atopobiaceae; genus Lancefieldella. Next base: position 2,393 of record CAUTGQ010000064.1, on the reverse strand, counting down.
TGCTTTAGAGGTGTTGAGCAATGCTCGTAGCTCTCTTTCAAACAAGAGAGTGTCAGACGTTATTAAAAAAGTAGTTCTTGATGCCGGATGGATTTCTCGCCTTCAAAAGATGGGAAATGAGGGACAGTCAAAGATTGCAAATATCTTTGCGGCTCTCGAGCAGATTGATAGTTTGCAAACAGACCTAAGCGTTGGCGTTGCTTCTGTTGCAAGAACATTTAGTCAGTGGTGTAGCACTGCTAAGGAATCTCCAAAAGTGCTTCATTGCAGCACTCAAAATGCAGTTACCTTTATGACTATTCATGCTTCTAAGGGATTGGAATTTCCTGTCGTTGCTGTTGTAGGAGCTGTATCTGACTCTAAGTCAGGTGCTGGCAGTAAACCATTTCTGCATGTTAGAAAAGACGATTCGTATCAGATTGCATTCTCAAGCAGTTCTAAAAAACTTCATGAATTGTATGACGGCTGTCATGAGGTTCCTACAAGCCTTGATGAGTGTAAGAACCTTCTTGAGTGGAGAATGTTCCTGGAAACACAAGAGAATGAGTTTGATGAGCAGGAACAGAATCGCCGTCTGTATGTTGCTTTAACACGCGCTCGCGAAGCAGTCATTCTTACTTCAACTATCGACCTTACTAAAGAGGGAATTAGTCCTCGTTATACACGCAAGATAACAGATGCCTTGTTTGAAGAGCCGCCACTTTCTGCTGGAGAGCATCAGTTTGAATATGGTGGAAATCTTGCTGGTTGTATGCGTGTAGTTCAGGGTTCTGGCAAGAAGGATGAGCCGATTCATGTTGAAGGTTTAGAGTTGGTTGAACCTTTTGGTGGTAAGCCTAAACCTTCTGATAGCAACCCAAGTGAAGAGAAAAACCCTCAAGCTGAAGAAACGTTTGACCTCTATGAGAAGGTTCAGCTGAGCGTTACTCCAGAAGCTACGTATGACCAGCGAGAAGGTTTCTTTAGTTATTCTTCCGCTCACCAACAAATGGCAGAGAACTTTAAGGGTGAGAATAACAAGGCACTTGAGGAAGAGCACCAGGCACAAAGCCTGGAATATGATGCAAATAACCCTCAACCAGTAACTGAGACTTCTGTGATTTTGGCTGGTTCATTAGCTGATGATGGAGTAGATCCAACCAGCCTTGGTTCAGCCTTCCATGAGCTGGCTCAGATCATGGTTGAGACTCAGTCTAAGGTTGATGACAGCACGATTGATAGATTGTGCCTGAAGAATAGTGTTCCTCAGCGCGTGGTATCTCGAGTTAAACAAGCACTTGAGCTGTGGGGCAACTCTAAGATAAGACAGGAAGCTCTTGCTCATGATGTGGTTATTGCGGAGTCTCCTTTTACGCTGCAGGTTAATTCTGAATATGGGAACTATGTAGAAGGAGCCATCGATCTTCTCGCTTATAATAAGGGAAGCAAAGATGCGCTGGTAGTTGACTATAAAACAGGCGATAAGGGCCTTAGTGCAACTCAGATTTATGAGCATCATCAGATGCAGGCAAACTTCTATGCCTACGTCTTGATGCAGCACGGATTTACTAAGGTTGAGTGCGCATTTGTTTGTGTTGAGGTTGAAGAAGCTGGTCAGCCACACGTTGCTCGTTACACGTTTGATGTAAACCATCAACCACGGCTTTAAGGAGGCAAGAACGTGCCTTTTGCACATGTTGTTTTAGACATACCAACTCGTGCTCTTTCTGGCACGTTTGATTACGCCATTCCAGAATCTTTGCAAGAGACTGCGGTTGTAGGAACAACGGTCTTGGTGCCGTTTTCTCACAGGCAGGTTGTTGGCTACATTGTGGGTGTCTCAGACCGTGTGTCTTTAGGTTTAGATGTTTCTCGCGTCCTTCCAATAACACAAGTTCTAGCAGATTCAGCATTTGATGAGCAGTCTGCACAGGTAGCAGAATGGATGAGCAAAGAATATGCCTGCAGTTACGCAGATGCTTTGCATCCTTTTTTAGCGCCTGGCCAAAAGGTTAAAGTTACCAGAAAAGATGCGGATTCTCCCTGGCAACTTGTTTGCGAGAAGTCCGGTCCTGTTGATGAGCGCTGGGTTGAGCTGACAGAAAAGGCGGCTGACTTTACGCCTGCGGTAAATGCAAGCAAGCAACGTTCAGTACTTGAGGCTTTGGCGCAAGGTGCCATGAGGTTATCCGAGCTCTCGGCCACAATCCCAGGAGCTCGCAGTGCAGTAACTGCACTGCAGAAAAAAGACATCGTTGAGGTGCGCACACAGCGACAAATTCGTGGAAGCCAGGAGGGTCTGGGAACCACGCTTTCAAGCGGTGTAGCACCTCGTCCACAGCAACTTACTGAGGGCCAAGAGTCTGCTCTTGCAGCAATCAAGACTGCAGATCGGAAGAGCGTCGTGTAGGGAA
>CAUTGQ010000063.1:0-6883 GCA_963538075.1 uncultured Atopobiaceae bacterium | reverse complement strand
GGACCATCGTTCTTGGCTATCTTGTACACCTTCCCTCTTGGACAATTGCTTGTCCGCCAATAAAAAACCCAGTGCACAAGCAACTGGGAGACAATACGCACAGGTAGCGTGCGAAGGTTAAATTGTCTGACCAGACAGCTGCTTTTGCGCTGTGTAGGTGGGGACTCACGTTCAATCCCGCTTCAAAAGTACCTTGTAAGGTTACCTCTAAGAAGAAGACATTACAAGTACCAAGTTAGATATGACGAGAAATTCACATCTAGCTTAAACTTTTAGCTGGTGCCCGAGGTGGGACTTGAACCCACACGAGTTTCCTCAAAGGTTTTTGAGACCTCCGCGTCTGCCATTCCGCCACTCGGGCTAAAAAGTTTGCATAGGTACTATACCGCACCTATGCAAATCTGTCTTGCTAAATCATCAAAGTTATAGCTGATTTAATCCTGTAAGAAAGGGTTAGTTGCTATCTCTGCCTCAAGAGACGTTTGATTTCCATGTCCTGACAAAATAATGGAGGTTGGATCAAGCTCTGTCTTGATGCGGTTCAAAGAAGCCTTAAGCGTTTCAAAGTTGCCGCCTGGAAGGTCTGTTCTTCCTGCAGAACCCTGGAAAAGCGTATCGCCTACAAAAACGGCGCCAGTAGCAGTTCCCTCACCCACCAAAACAATGCCGCCAGGAGTGTGACCAGGAGTTTCCATAATCTTGAACTGTGCAGTTCCAACAGAGAGAACATCTCCCTCGTGGAGAAAACCGTCTGGCTCTGGAGCATCATCATAAATCTCGTTTGAGTTATGAGCCCTCTTTGCAAGCTCATTATCTGCCTCGTTGATTAGGTACTGAGCGCCAGGCACAGCAAGCTTCAAAGCCTTAACGCCACCAACGTGATCAGCATGGCCGTGAGTAGCAACAATGTACTTAAGCTCAAGGTTTAAGAGCTGTGCAGCAATCTCTGCACCCGATGCACCAGCATCAATAATCATGCACTCATTACCAGAAACGTAAATGTAGCAGTTAGTCTCAAGAGGACCTACTTTAAAGACACCAATCTGGTCTTTTGCGTGATGGCAACCACCGTGACCGTGATGGCCGCAGCAACCGCCATGACCGTGCTCACCGTGGCCATGCTCGCCATGATGACCGCAGCAGCCGCCGTGTCCGTGCTCTTCCTCGTGATTATGACCGCAAAAGCAGCCCTCATTTTGATTAGCCATAAAGTCTCCTTCTCATCTGATTAGCGCCTTCACCTGGCATAATACGACGAGCGTCGTAGACAGAAGGCACGCGAGTTACAAATGCAAATAAGGTATCAAGCAAGCTGGTGTCAGAGATAGAAACCAAGAAACGCATACGTACTACGCCCTGCTCGCCCACTTGTGTAGCTGCAGAAAGAATGTTTGCGCCAGCGTCAGACAGCGCAACCGTGACGTCCTTAAGAAGGCCCATACGATCCGTTGCCTCAACAACAATCTCTACCCTAAACTCAGTAGCGCCGCTGGCATCCCAAGAAACAGGGATGATACGCTTTGGATCGTTGAGCAAGTCTTTAACGTTAGGGCAATTGGCGCGGTGAACAGAAACGCCACGACCGCGTGTAATGAAGCCCACAATATCGTCACCTGCAACAGGATTGCAGCAATGCGCCAGATGAACAAGCAAATCTGGATCGCCGTTTACCACAACGCCGCAGTTAGACTTCTTGGGACGACTACCCTTGGCGGTACGAGAAATAACGTAGGAGCGAACCAAAGGCTGATCGTTTGCAATTGCCTTGTTCTTCTCCTGAAGGCGTGCCGCATTACGCTCTTGCTCAGTAACAACCTCGGGATTTTTCTCCTCTAAGATTTCACTCACGCGATTAACAACCTGCTTAGCAGACTGATTACCTGCACCAATTCCCGCAAACAGGTCATCTACGCTGCGATAATCAAACTGCTCGGTGAGCTGATCAAGCGCCTTAACGGTTCGCGTAGCGCTTATGCCATAGCCACGCTTACGCAGCTCTTTTGCAAGCTCAGACCGGCCGCGTTCGGCATCGTCAGACTTGTTCTCTTGCGAGAAATACTTGCGGATCTTTGCACGTGCGGACGGCGTTTTTACCAGCGTCATCCAGTCGCGAGAAGGGCGAGCGTTCTTGTTAGTCAAGATCTCAATGCGGTCACCCATCTGAAGCGTATGCGTCAGTGGAACTACGGAGCCATTAACGCGCGCACCAACACAGTGATTGCCCACCTCGGTGTGAACAGCGTAAGCAAAGTCCAGAGGTGTTGAATTGACGCGCAAGCTCATGACCTCGCCCTTTGGTGTGAAAACAAAAATCTCATGCTCAAAGAGGTCTACGCGCAAGTTATCCAAGAACTCGTGGGGATCATCAATATCGTCTTCAACGGCCCAGTCAAGACTGCGGCGAATCCAGTTGATAGTTGAGTCAATAAGCTTGTCTTCAGAGGACATCTTGCCCTTTGAATTGCCCTGCTCCTTATACAGCCAGTGAGCAGCAATACCGTACTCAGATGCCTCGTGCATCTCGGCGGTTCTAATCTGAATCTCAATAGGGCGACCATCAGGGCCAATAACTGTTGTGTGTAAGGACTGATAGAGATTTGCCTTTGGCGTTGCAATATAGTCCTTAAAGCGACCAGGCATTGGATGCCACAGTGCATGAATAGCACCAAGTGCCGAGTAGCAATCGCCTACGTTTTTAGTAATTACGCGCAAGGCGATAAGATCGTAGATGTTGGAGAACTCCCTGCCCTTGCGGACCATCTTTTGATAAATGGACCACAGGTGCTTAGGACGTCCTGTAATCTGGAAATCAGTAAGACCGGCGGCATTAAGCTCATCAGTCAGAGTCTTTTTAGCGTTGTTGAGGTCATTCTCTCTTTGTGCACGAGAGTCAGAGACCATGCGAGCAACACGCTGGTACTCCTCTGGTTCAAGCCAGAAGAAAGACAAGTCCTCAAGCTCCCACTTAACCGAAGAGATACCCAGACGGTCAGCAAGTGGCGCATACACGTCCATGGTTTCTCGCGCCTTAAACAGACGACGATCCGGTGGAAGTGCCGCCAGCGTGCGCATATTGTGAAGACGGTCGGCAAGCTTGATGATAACAACGCGGATGTCCTTTGACATGGCAAGGAACATTTTGCGCAGGTTAAGCGCTTGTTTCTCGTCCATTGAACTGACTTCGATGGACGTAAGTTTTGTGACGCCGTCAACAAGCTCGGCGACTGACTTACCAAAGCGAGAAGAAATTTCATCAAGTGAAGCAGACGTATCTTCTACGGTATCGTGCATAAGGGCAGCGCAGATAGTGTCTTCATCCATATGAAGATCGTGCGCAAGAATAAGGGCCACTTCAACTGGGTGGTTGATATAAGGCTCGCCAGAACGACGACGTTGATCTTTGTGGTAGTCAGCAGCAAAGGCATATGCAGCAGCAATCTTTGCCTGAGCTTCCTCAGGCAAATATGTGCGCACGGCTCCCTCAAGCAGACGGTAATTATCCGCGCCTGGCGCCTTGGCCTCTTTTGTGGTCCTCTCGTCACTCATCAGAGGACTCCCTTCCCCCATCAAACGTTGAACCAATTTCTGGAACGATGGGTTTTGTTATAGCATCTGCCAGCTCATCTGGTGAAGCAGAAAGTACCCACTGAGCAAATGATTCAAACTCAGCGTGCGCTTTAAGCCCCTCAGCGTAGCGTGCAGACTCCAACAAGTCCATGTGCGAAGCTTGACTATTGACGGAGATTGTTCGCGATTGATCAAATCCTTCAATGCTAATAAACCCTAGCTCAGCAAAAACGTCAAGTGCAACACGAACGGTTTGCTCGTCAGCCTTAGATCGCGGGTCAATTTCTAGCGCCATCTGCGCAATATCTTCATCAGTGAGTGCTGAATCAGCTGTCTGAGTGCCAAGCTTTGGCTGCAGTGCCGTAAGCGCGCGGTAGACAGCTACCAGGGCTTCTCGCTGTGGTGCATGAGAAGAAAGGATGCGCTCGTTAACACGCATGTCATGCGCATCAAATAGCATCTGGATTACAGAAGGCTTACCGTCTCTACCTGCGCGTCCGCTCATCTGATTGAAGGCAACGCGACCAAATGGCAGGTGATACAGAATAACCTGGCGAATATCAGAGATATTGACGCCTTCGCCAAATGCACTGGTAGCAATGATGCAACAAACGTCCCCACGCCTAAAAGCGCGCTCAACGTTCTTGCGTATTTGAGGTGTTAGACCCGCATGATAGAACGCAATCTTGTGACCAAGTTCTGGAATACGATGGCGCAACATACGCGTCAAAGCCTGCGCCTGCTCCCTTGAATTGACGTAGACAACCGTTTTTGTGCCGTCTGACACAAGAGAAAGCAGTGCACATTCCCTATCCTTAGCACCGCGAAGGTCTTTGAGCTCTAGGTTAGTACGAGCTGTTTTATCTTTGTATACATGCTCTGCTTCAATGGAGAGAAGCCCACAAATATTCTGAGCCGACTGCGTGGTAGCCGTAGCTGTTGTGGCAAGTACCTGGGGACTCCCAAGCATCTTTAGTACCTGTGGCATTTGTGCATAAGCAAGTCTGCCTTCAGAAGCATTCATGCCCACGTGATGTGCCTCATCAAACACCACAAACGAGATGTTTTGCGCCGCGACAAACTGATCAGCATGGAGCGAGAAGAACTCTGGAGTAGTCAGCACAATATCAAGCTCATTGTTTGTCATGCGAGCAAACAGGTCTTCTCGGCTGGAAAGGTCTGTTTCTCCGTTGAGCACCTCGACAGAAATTCCTAGAGGCTCAAAGGTGTTTTTTATGCTTTGAACCTGGTCGTTGATGAGGGCGCGCAGCGGATAGACAAACACGCTCATTTTATGTTGCAGCAGCGCAACACGAGCAGCATGAACCTGGAAGATAAGCGATTTACCTCTACCTGTTGCCATAACAGAGAGACAAGACGTTCCTTGAGAGAGAACCTCTAGCGTTCTCTTTTGCAGAGGCAAGAGCTCTCTTGAACCAATCATGGACGTGACCAGGGTCTGGGTAAGCTCCTCAGAAGAAAGACTTTCCAGCTCACGGCGCTTTTGCTGCGCCTGTTCTTGGGAGGCCTCATCACCCTCTGTAGTCTCCTTGGTAACCACAAGGGGCAAGTCAGCAGCGCTGCCGAGAAGATCTGCTTCAATGGGGCCGTCATCTTCATCGGTAAAGTCTCTGTAGAGAATGTCTCTGACCATGAGTTTTGGCTTAGTTCTGCCCTGCCAGGTCTCGTTAACTGCTTCAAAAATTAAATCAACAGCACCGTCATACTCAGCTGCCGCCTCAACATGAGGCGTTCTAAACATGATGGATGAAATTGAAGAGATACCGTTTGAAGCCATAAAGCAAAGATGAGCTCCGCCTGCGCCAACACGCGAGCGATTCTTCATCACTACGCCTTTAACGCCAAAGAGCGGCTTTTTGTTACCCTGACCAAAAGGTTGCAGTGCCTCAAGGGCGTCAATGGAGTTGATGGTAATTTCATCAAGGTTTACCAGTGCTGTAACTTCTCCTGAAGCCTCAAACTCTTCTTCTGGAAGCTCTGCCATAACCTTTGATAAACGCTTTCTAAATGCGTCAATCTTTACTGTTTCTACCGTTACGCCAACGGCTCCTTGGTGGCCACCAAAACGGACGGTAAGGTCTGCACACTGTTCAACGGCATGGAATAAATCAACGGAGCCAACAGAGCGGCCAGAACCGCGAGCAACTCCATCTTGGATGGTAAACAAAATGCAAGGCACGTGATAGCGATTAACAATTCTTGAAGCAACAATGCCCTTTACGCCCTCATGCCAACCCTCTTTGGCAAGCACAATTGCGTGACCGCCGTCGTAAATTTCTTTTGCCTGCTCAAGTGCTTCATCGGTAAGCTTTGCCTCAATAGCACGACGCTCGGCATTAATCTCTTCTAACTTGCCGGCAAGAATCGTTGCCTCTTCAGCGTCTTCTGTAAGAAGAAGGTCAAGCGCAATATCAGTAATACCCATGCGCCCTGCCGCATTGAGGCGAGGAATAATAGAAAATGGCAGATTATCTGCAGAAATCTGGGCAATATCTTGACCAGCAACAGCAGCTAGAGCCACAAGACCTGGACGAAGACCTTTCTGGAGACGCTTAACACCTTCAGAAACCAGCGCACGATTCTCTTTGTTGAGCATCATCATGTCAGACAGTGTGCCCAACATAGCAACATCAATGTAATCAAGCCAAAGCTGAGGCTGATCTTGAAGCTGTCCTAAAACCTGCACCAGCTTAAGGGCAACGCCTGCACCAGCAAGTTCTCTAGAAGGACAATCTTCAACAAGCTTTGGATCAGTAACTGGAACACCCTGGGGCACCAGATCTGCGGGCTCATGATGATCGGTAACAACAACATCAATCCCCTGCTGCAAAAGCCAAGCAACCTCTTGAGCAGCAGCAATGCCATTGTCTACCGTAATAATTAAATCTGGCTTTCTATCTTGCAAAACTCTTGCAAGAGCCTCTTTAGAAAGTCCGTATCCCTCACCAAAACGATGCGGAATATACGGCAAAACATCTGCTCCCAATCGACGTAAAGCCAGGGTAAGCAAACACGTTGAGCTCATTCCATCAACATCAAAATCACCAAAAACGGCAATCTTTTTATGCTCAACAATTGCCTTATGAACGTGGGCGGCAACCTCAACCATTCCAGGAATACACTGTGGATCAAGCCAATCCCTTTGCAAGGATGGCGAGAGAAACTCTTGAGCTGCGGCTACATCGGTAAATCCACGTGCTACTAATACACGAGCAACAAGTGGCGTAACGTGCAATTCTTTTTTAAACAGCGACTCTAGATATACGTCTTGTGTAAGAACACTCCAACGAGTGCT
>CAUTGQ010000062.1:0-6988 GCA_963538075.1 uncultured Atopobiaceae bacterium | reverse complement strand
TATAGGAGTCCAGCACGTTTGTGCCGGAAGACTCATCAAGTACCAGCGGCTTTCCTGCGTCACTCGAGCCCTCTTGATGGGAGCAGCCTGCTGCGATGCTAATTGCACCAGCAACTACTACGCCAGCTGCTCCCGTCTTGAAGAAGTTTCGACGAGAAATATTCCCAAACAAAGCCACGATTTAGTCCAATTCAAGATGCTCAAGACGGTCAAACAGAACGTTTGAGCGGGTAAGGAATGCACGAGGATCAAAAATCTTCTCAAGCTCCTCGTGGCTCAGCGTACAAGCTGGATCTGCCTCAAGAAGCTCCTGGTAGGATGGTCCTTCCTTGCACTGCTGAATGTCTCCCCACACCTTCATGGCGTTAGACTGGACAATCTTGTATGCCTCTTCGCGAGTAATACCAGTGTTTACCAGGGCAAGAAGAACCTTTGACGAGAAGAGCATGCCACGGGTCTTATTGAGGTTTGCCATCATCTGCTCTGGATACAGAACCATACCATCAAGCAGGAACTCAAGCTTTGACAGCATGTGGTCAAGAGCAATAAAGCTATCTGCCTGAGCAACGCGCTCAGCGGAAGAGTGGCTGATGTCACGCTCGTGCCAAAGAGCAACGTTATCAAATGCAACCTGTGCATTTGCCTTAACTACGCGGGACAAACCACAGATCTTCTCGGCGGTAATAGGGTTGCGCTTGTGAGGCATAGCGGAAGAGCCCTTCTGGCCCTTGCGGAATGGCTCCTCAGCCTCGAGGGTATCAGTCTTCTGCAGCGCACGCATCTCAGTTGCAATGCGCTCGCAGGTAGCGGCAACGGTTGCCAGAACACCAGCAAGGTAAGCGTGGTGATCGCGAGAAATGACCTGGGTTGAAAGTGGATCGTGGACAAGACCGAGTTTCTCGCAAACGTACTCCTCAACAAAAGGATCAATGGAAGAGTAAGTTCCAACAGCACCAGAAATAGCACCATAAGCAACGTTTTTACGAGCATCCTTCAAGCGGTCAAGGTCGCGCTTAAACTCCCAGGCCCAGCTACCAAATTTCATGCCAAAGGTCATAGGCTCAGCATGAATGCCATGAGTACGACCAACGCACAGAGTATCGCGCTCCTCAAATGCGCGACGCTTGCAGATAGCGGCGCAGCGACGAACCGCAGCAATAAGCAGGTCACATGCCTGGGTGAGCTGATAGCAAAGGGCGGTATCGCCCAGGTCTGTTGAGGTCATACCGTAGTGAACCCAGCGACTTGGCTTAAGTTCACCCTCTGGAACCTTGGCATCAATGTAGGAGCCCATGTTGGTTAGAAAGGCAATGACGTCGTGGTTGGTAACGGCCTCAATCTCGTCTACCTCAGCGCGATTAAACGCAGCATATTTGCGGATCCAAGCTGCCTCTTCGCGAGAAATGCCAATAACACCAAGCTCAGCCTGTGCTTCGCACGCAAGGACTTCAATCTCCTGCCAAACGGCATACTTGTTCTCCAAAGAAAAGATGTGGCCCATTTCTTTGCCGGTGTAGCGATCTACCACGATGAGACTCCTTCTGATCGTAAAAGAAAAGGTCGAGTACCACTATGGTACCCGACCTTTGGATTACCTGGTGGGCCGTTAGGGGTTCGAACCCTAGACCTTGGGATTAAAAGTCCCCTGCTCTACCAACTGAGCTAACGGCCCATTATCGGGCGTGGCAATTTTACCACGCAACTAGGATAGTGTAGCAGTTTACTCCCATGCCCATTGTCCATTTACGAAAATTGGTGTTTCTTTTCCATCAGACGAGATGCCCCAAATGTTCAAATCGTCTGCACCAATCATAAAATCGACGTGCGTAGTGCTCTGATTAACACCGTGGGCCAAGAGCTCATCTGGACTCATCTCAAGGCCGCCCTTCAGGCACTCTGGGAAGCCCATTCCAAGTGCTAAATGGCAGCTAGCATTCTCGTCATACAGGGTATCGTAGAACAGAATGCCGCTTTGGCGAATAGGAGTGTTCTTAGAGATAAGAGCACATTCTCCCAGGTACTTGCCGCCCTTTTGAGAAACAATAGAGGTCAGAACGTCCTTGCCCTGTTCAGCGCCGTAGTCGACAACCTCACCGTCTTTGAAGGTAAACCAGAAGTTCTTAACAATCTGTCCAGCATGAATCAGCGGCAGCGCAGAGTGAACAGTGCCGTTTACCTTGCGATAATTTGGCGTGGTAAAGACTTCCTCAGTAGGAATGTTAGGGAAAAACAATGATCCATCCTGAGTCTTGCCAGCGCCGCCCTCCCAAAGATGTCCTGGATTCATGCCAATAGTCAGGTTAGTTCCATTTGAAGACTCATAACGAAGCTCTTCAAACTGGTGAGAGTTCATGAAGCGCTTGGTCTTCTCAAACGTTGCATTGTGGGTCTCCCAAGCACTCTGAGGATCTTCTCCACTTGCATGAGCAACGTCCAAAATTGCAATCCAAAGCCTGTAGATTGCCTCAGCTTCAGAGAGCTCTGGGAAAATTACCTTTGCCCATTCAGCTGCAGGAACACCAGCAATACACCAAACGTTTTTACCAAAGTCCATGCCATTTCTAAAGACGTCGCACTCCAGGTTTCTTGCACGAGAAACAGCAGCGGGCTTTTCTGGATCAATGCCCTTTAGACCATTTGGATCATCAGACGAGAGGAACAAAAATGCTGCACCCTGCTCTGCGAGGGAGTTAAGCTGCTCAATCTTCCAGCTTGGAGTTTTAGAAAGACGAGCTAGATCTACGTTTTCGTACATGATTCTTGAAGACTCTTGATCGCCCCAAATAACCGTGACAAATTCTGCACCAGCTGCATAAGCTGCGCGCTGAACTCTACGGGCAAAATCGGCAATCTCAATTGAAGCGTTAATTACCAGCTGACTTCCCTCAGAAATTGCGCATCCCTTCTTCACAAGAAGCTCAGCGTATTTATCAATCTGATCAGACAGCGCATCAAGGGCAATCTTTACCTCTTGGTCTGTCATAGGAATTTGTGCCATGTTGTTCCCTTCAACCATCAATCCGCGTAATTCAAGTACTTAAGCACGCTCTATCAAAGATATATCCAAAATATTTCCGTTCAACTTCTACCCGAACAACCTTCTTCACAACGCCAAAATTCAATCTTGTCCATAAAAAGAGCCCCGAAGGGCTCTTGTATGTCTTTGGAGCGGGCAACGGGATTCGAACCCGCGGATGATGGCTTGGGAAGCCATTGCCTTACCACTTGGCGATGCCCGCAATTGTGTAGATTTTATCACAGTATTTTTTGCCTTTTAATTGCATGGCTTAGCAACTAAATAAAAGTTTGATGAGTTGTTTTCTGCCTAGCTGCACATACACAACAAGTATGTGCCTACACAAATTTTCCCTGACAGAAACTGGACAAGCGCTGGTCAGAATAGGGACAAAGTCACTCTTTAGCATGCTCTCCAACGAAAGGAGCGCTATGCAAAAGTACTTCTGGCGAGAGACCCCCGCACACCACTATCCCACCTCTTATAGGCGCCTGCTCTCCACCCGACAACTCCGCCTTCCTCGGGCAAAGCTGCTTGGCGGAGACCCCGTCATGCCAAGCAGCTTCCCTTCTGTAGGACATGCGGGTCTGCGGGCACGTTTAGCAGACAGGTTTTCTCGCAAGCCTGAGGCCCCTCCATAAAGAAAAAGACCGGTGAAGCACCGGCCCTAAAGAAAGCTGTTTTGTTGCAACACATTAGTTAACGCTGTGATTGAGCGCTGGGTTCTTAGCTAGGCACTCGTTACAAATACCCGTAAAGCACAGGGCATAAGAGTCAATCTCGCCACAAGAGTCCTTGGTGAGGCTGGTAAGATCCCTTAGAACTGGTCCATCAACATCAAAGACACGGCCGCACTCATGACATTGGAAGTGGGCATGCTCAGTTGTAGTTGGATCAAAACGAGAGATGTTATCACCAGTATTAACAACCTGAAGCTCACCTGCGTCAACGAGCTGCATAAGGTTACGGTAAACGGTTCCAAGAGAGATGTTTGGTAGTTCCTCTCTTACTGCCGCATACACGCTATCTGCTGTTGGATGGTCGTGGCGACCTTCCATATACGTACGAATTGCCTCACGTTGCTTACTGTAACGCACGATAACCTCATTAATTAGTAAGTGTTACTGATTACTGATACGTTAACACTAATTGTCTATATGTTGCAACAAAAGCTCTTATTTATGCATTACAAAAATCTCATCATACGCAATCTACCTCTGATTCTTCAGTTTGGAGGCACGCATGTTTATCACAAAATCCTCAAAACCTAAGAAGGAAGCAGTCACCCGGAAGCACTCCTTTGCTTCTGTCTGTCACTTTTGGTTTATCCCTCTGTTGATTGGAGCTCTTCTCTTTAGTCATTTTTTCCTAAAGCCTGCTCATAGACTTGCTTTTGCACAAGAGCCCTCTTTTACCGTTGCACAAAGAGAAGATTTTCCTGGCGGACAACAAATTCCTATGTGGACCGCTAGCGACGGTACGTATCTTTACTGTGGAGATGAGTTCAATCACTATGGTGCCTGGCCAGGAGCAACGGGAAGTGTAATTGACCCGCAGTCTTATACAAAACTCACCTCAGCTAACGGCGCTCGCGGTGGAACGTATACCGCTGAGCAGCTTAGAGCTATTGACTACATTATTTATCACGGAGCTACTGCGTCCCAAGAAAAAGACGTATATGGCTATACAGGTTGGAAAGCGCGCGCCATCACGCAGTTTGCGCTTTGGGCGGTTATGCGCGGAGAAGCTCATGCTCTTGCGGTAAGTGTTCCTCAGGCAGAGCTTCATCAACCTATTGAGCAGTTCTATTCCTATGCTATGAGCTATGCTCAAAATAACAGCGGCGGTCCAGAGAACGGAGTTGCCAAGCTGTTTGTGCCTACTGGAGACAAACAAGTTCTGTTTTTCTTTGGGCAACAATCTGGCTCTCTTAAAATCACCAAAGGCTCCCTATTACCCGATGTCACTTCAAATAACGAGCACTACTCCCTAGAAGGCGCTGTTTACGGAGTATATTCCGATGAAGATTGCACCAATCTTCTTGGCAGCCTCACTCTTGACGAATCTGGGTCTGCAACGCTCAATGAGCTTCCCGTTGGAACGGTGTACGTAAAAGAAACCACTGCACCAAAGGGCTTTCTTCTTGATCAGACAATTCATGCTGTAGAGTTAAAAAACCAGGAAGAGAGTGCTCTCACGGTTACCGACACTCCTGTCGGAGACTTTAATCTACGCATTTCAAAACAAGACTTTGACCACAGTACGAGCCTCAGCGAAAACAATCATTCCGAGCAACAAAGTGCTTCTCCCCAAGGAAACGCAACACTGCAAGGCGCGCTTTTTAAGGTGACCTACAGTGGCTCCTCTGAAACCACGCTTAGAACATGGATTTTCTCGACCGACGAACAAGGTTTTGCCTCTTTTGATGCAGAGCATAAGGTTTCTGGAGATGACCTCTTTACTCTTGGCGAGAAACCCTGGCTTCCTCTGGGGTATTACCAAATCGAAGAAATTCAAGCACCTGAAGGCTATAAACTTCCAGAACATTCGCTTCAAACTTGGAAGCTATCAAGCCAAGACGGAAATCTATTCTGGACAAATATCTCTAGCGGAAAAGTAAATCCCTCCTCTGAACACCTCTTCACCTTTAAAGACGAGGTAATAAAGGGAAGTCTTAAGATCAAGAAAATTGGACACACTTCTCTGAATTCATCTGATGGTTATTCTGAAGCAGAAGAAATGCCAAGTTTAAAGGGCGCAAAAATTGAACTCACCAATAACTCCACTCAGCCCATTTTCTACCAAGGCAACTGGATTGCTCCGCACGAAGTTGTCACCACAGTTGAAACAGACGATTCTGGAGAGGCGGCGGTTAAAGACCTTCCCTTTGGCTCCTACTCGCTTAAAGAGGTGCTGGCCCCAGCAGGCTACTCTCTCAACAAAGAATGGAACCCTACGGTTACCCTTACTTCTGAAGAGACTATAGAGGCTCCCGAGCTTATTGATGAAAGAATTTCTTTACAAACGATGCTTGTAGATGCCGCAGGATCAAAAAATCCTGAATATACCGAGAAACTCAATCTTGTTGATCACATTAAATACGAGGGTCTTACCCCAGGAGAAGAGTACGAAATTACCGGAGAGCTCTATGAGACAAAACAGCTCCAAGAAGGTACAGCAGAGCCCATCGCTCGCGGAACTGTCCGCTTCAAAGCTCCTACCTCATCGGGAGAAGCTGCGGTTCCTTTTTCTGTAAGGACCGCCTCACTTGAAGGTAAAGAAGTTACTGCCTACGAAACCATCTCAAAAGATGGTGAGAAAGTTGCTTCGCACACCGACAGTCACTCTAAAGCACAAACTATTCGTGTGACGCCTAAGCCCCATCTTCCTGGAACAGCAGATAATGCCTATGCAGTTCCCCTTTTACTCGCCTTAGCAGGATCGGTACTTATTGGATGTGTCCACTTATTTGCAGCAAAAATAAGACGCTCCTTTTAGTTGAGCAGCCTTGCCTTAGCGCTAAAAAAGAAAGGGCAGAAATCTCTGCCCTTTCTTAAAAACTTACTCTAGCTAGTGACTTGTTCGTCTATGAGCGTCTAATAAGCTCAGTAACAAGAGCTGCAGCATCGGCACACTGACCAGCGTTAACGTTCTCGCGAACATCAGCGGCGGTACGGCTGAGTGCAGGCAGTCCATCCTCGTTTAAGCCCATTAAGGTAACGGAACGAACTGAATTCTGCATTGCAGGAGTTGCGTCAGTGGTTCCCCAATCAAATGCGCTCTGCTCAACATCAATGTGAAGGTCAGTTGCAATAGTAGAAAGGAGTCGAGTCATTCTACGGTCAGCGCGGCGAACGTTGCCAATTCCCTCATTCTTAAGGATGGAGAGTGAACCAGCACCAACGCAGTCAAGGTTAATCAAGAAAGCACCACGAATATCAGTTCTGTGCTTTGAGAGGAATTCCCTCATGC
>CAUTGQ010000061.1:0-7017 GCA_963538075.1 uncultured Atopobiaceae bacterium | reverse complement strand
ACCGTCTCAATTCCTCAGGGCCTTCTTAGGTTAGGTGAGTAGCATGCGTCTAGAAACGCTCTCAGTATTTCCTGAGGTCTTCTCGCCCTATTTAAATGCTTCTATTATGGGCAGAGCCCAGAAGGCAAATATTTTTGAGTTCTATGCGCATGACTTGCGTGACTGGACGCATGATAGGCATCGTACGGTAGATGATGCTCCTTTTGGTGGTGGACAAGGCATGCTTATGAAGCCTGCTCCCATCTTTGAGGCAGTTCGTGAGATTTCTGATCAAGCGGAACCTAAGCCCCACGTGGTGTTTTTCTCGCCAGTTGGTAGGCCGTATTCTCAGGCTATTGCCCAAGAGTTTGCTCAAAAAGAGCGTATTTTGTTTGTTTGTGGTCGCTATGAGGGCATGGACGAGCGCGTCTACGAGCTGGCAGATGACGTTATTTCTCTGGGAGATTACGTGCTGACGGGCGGAGAGCTTCCTGCGCTTACCGTTATTGACTCGGTTGTGCGCCTGCTTCCTGGTGCGCTTGGCGATGAGATGAGCTCGCAGGATGAGTCTTTCTCTGACGATGGCCTTCTTGAGTATGCTCAGTACACGCGACCAGCAAACTTTGAGGGGCGAGAAGTTCCGTCTGTGCTTCTATCCGGAGACCACGGTGCGGTTGCAGTCTGGAGACGACAATCCGCACTTGCTCGTACGCGCGCGTGGCGTCCGGATCTTCTCGAGAGTGCCCAGCTCACAGAGAAGGACAGAGCATATTTAGCAGAGCTAGCAGAGCTTGATCAGCAATCTGGTGATAACAATGAGTAGTGGACATTCCAAAGTACTTGAGCTTCTTGAATACCTGGTAATTGTGGCAGTTGCCGTTGCGCTGGCATTTTTTATCAGGACTTTTGTTGCTGAGGTATATGAGGTTCCAACAGGTTCCATGCTCAATACCATTCAGCTGGGAGATCGCTTGGTAGGAGAGAAGCTTACCTACCGCTTTGGTGGTACCCCTCAAGCAGGCGACGTGGTTACCTTTACCAGCCCTCAAAACCCCGATACGCTTTTAGTGAAGCGTGTCATTGCCACTGCAGGTCAAACGGTTGATTTGCGTGACGGCGCTGTGTATGTTGATGGCCAGCTTATGGACGAGCCTTACACTGAAGGCAAGCCAACGTATTCTCTTGCGGATCGCACGGGTGCCGTAATTCAGAATTATCCGTATACTGTTCCTGCAGGTCATATTTTTGTTATGGGGGATAACAGAACAAACTCGCTTGATTCCAGATATTTTGGAGCAGTTGCGGTTTCTACCGTAACCTCGAAGGCAATGTTTATTTTCTGGCCCTTTGACCATGCTCGCGGGCTATAGTACTTACGTCGGACATTTGAGAGAAAGAACATCATGGGCGCAACACCACTAACGTTTCAAGATATGATTTTGACCCTTGAACACTACTGGGCAGAAAAAGGTTGCACGGTCATGCAGCCATACGACTCTGAGGTAGGTGCTGGTACCTTCCATACCGCAACTATCCTGCGCTCACTTGGCCCTGACGCCTGGCGTACCTGCTATCCACAGCCTTGTCGTCGTCCTGCTGATGGACGCTATGGCGAGAACCCCAATCGCTTGCAGCACTACTACCAGTTCCAGGTCTTGCTCAAGCCATCTCCTGCAGACTCTCAAGATCTCTATCTTGGCTCACTCGCTGCTATTGGCCTTGATCCAAAAGACCATGACGTTCGCTTTGTTGAGGATGACTGGGAGAGCCCAACACTTGGTGCCTGGGGTCTTGGCTGGGAGGTCTGGCTCAATGGCATGGAGGTTACTCAGTTCACGTACTTCCAGCAGGTAGGTGGCATTGAGGTAGATCCTGTTCCTGTTGAGATTACCTATGGTCTTGAGCGTATTGCTATGTATGCTCAGGGTGTAGATTCCGTCTACGACCTGGTATGGAGTTACCTGCCAGACGGCACGCCAATGACGTACGGCCAGGTATTTTTGGAGAACGAGCGTGAGTTCTCAACTTATAACTTTGAGGTAGCCAACATTGAGCTTATGCGCGAGAAGTTCGACGAGTATGAGGCAGAGTGCCATAGCTGCCTTGAGCGCAAGCTTCCACTCCCTGCATATGACTGTGTTATGAAGTGCAGCCACGCATTTAACTTGCTTGACTCTCGTGGTGCTCTTTCTGCTGTTGAAAGAGCTAACTATATTCTTCGTGTTCGCACTGTTGCTAAGGCATGCTGCGAATCGTATTTGGAGGAGGTTGCTTCTAAGAAAGCACCTGCATCAATTACTCAGGAGGAGGTGGCTTAAATGGCTGAGGTTAGAGACTTCCTGTTTGAGATTGGTTCTGAAGAGATGCCTTCTGCTCCACTGCAGAAAGCTATTGCTCAGTTTAATAAGCTCGTAGTTTCCGGACTTAAAGATTCTGGTTTGTCGTTTGGAGAGGTTAAGATCCTCTCGACACCTCGTCGTTTAACCGCCTACGTTAAGGATGTTGCTGAGGCTACAGAAGAGATTTCTGAGGTTAAGCGTGGTCCTAAGGCAGAAATTGCTTTTGATGCAGAGGGTAAGCCAACCAAGGCTGCTGAAGGATTTGCTCGTAAGTGCGGCGTAAGTGCTGATGCACTGACCCGCTGTGTAGATACCGATGGTCACGAGTACGTTTTTGCGGAGCTCAACATTCCTTCAGTTCCTGCTACAAAGATCCTTTCTGAGCTGGCAACTTCTTGGATTGCTGCTCTTGACTGGCCTCGCAGCCAGCGCTGGGGCTCTTTCCACGAGCGTTATGTTCGCCCTGTTCGCTGGCTTTGCGTCCTCTTTGGTTCAGAGATTGTTCCTGTTACGTACGCTGATGTAACTAGCTCAAACACCACCCAGGGTCACCGTGTTCTTGGACCTGGTTACCATGAGGTAGCTACTCCAGCTGACTATGAGCAGGTGCTCAAAAACGCCGGTGTTTTGCTTCAGGAACAGCGCAAAGACGTTATTCTCGCTGGCATTAAAGAGGTTGAGGCAGCTCGTCCGGGCTCTCACGTTGATATGCCAGAGAAGGTCTTTGAGGAGGTCATTAACCTAACTGAGTGGCCTCAGGTTCTTGTGGGCACCTTTGACGAGGAATTCCTTAACGTTCCTTCAGAGATTATTACTGAGTCCATGCTTTCCAACCAGCGCTATTTCCCAATCTATGACGCTGAGGGTAAGCTGACTCGCGAGTTTATTGTGGTTTCTAATGCAGATCCATCTTGCGCCGAGCGCGTCATTGACGGCAACGAGCGCGTTGTTCGTGCTCGTCTCGACGACGCTAAGTTCTTCTTTGAGGAGGACTTGAAGCACACGCTTGACGAGTTTGCTCAACGCCTTGAGACCGTTGTCTTTCAGGAGAAGCTTGGCACAGTTCTACAGAAGACCCAGCGTATGGAGGTTCTTGCTGCAGAGATTGCATTCGACGAGACATCCAGTCAGGAAGAGGCAGGGCTTGCTGCTCGCGCCGCTCATCTTGCTAAGGCAGACCTTGTCAGCCAGGCAGTTGTCGAGTTCACCAGCCAGCAGGGCGTTATGGGTGGCTACTACGCAGAGGCAGCTGGCGAGAAGAGCGATGTAGCTGCAGCAATTCGCGAGCACTATCGTCCTCGCTTTGCCGGCGACGAGCTCCCAAGCGGCCAGATTGGTCGCTTTGTAGCTATTGCTGACAAGCTTGATACCATCTGCGGCATCTTTGCTATCAACGAGCCACCAACCGGCTCTTCCGATCCTTATGCTGTTCGTCGTGCAGCTATTGGTGTTATTGCACTAGTCCGCTCAACGGCAAACCTTGACCTCAAGAAGCTCATTGCAAGCTCTCTGGAGCTCTACCGCCAGCAAGGTCTTGTTGTTGACGAGTCTGTTCAGTCTCAGGTTGAGCAGTACTTTATTGGCCGCCTTGCATCTATTGCAAAGGACGAGAAGATCTCTGCAGATGCTATTGAGGCTGTTAGCGCAATTGGTGTTATCAATCCTGATGAGTTCCTTCAGCGTGCTCGTGCACTTGATGAGGCGCGTCAGAACGAGCCTGAACTCTTTGAGGATCTTGCTACTGCATATGCACGCGCAGCTCACCTTAGTGACGCTTCTCTTGGCGTAGAAGTTGATACAGAGCTTCTTACCGAGCCAGAGATGTCATTGCTTGCTGCCTGCGAAGAGGGCCAGAAGCAGGTAGCTTCCGCTCTTGCTGGTGCAGACTATGCTGCTGCTGTTTCTGCACTGTCTCAGCTGCGTGAGCCAATTGACATTTTCTTCGACAAAGTGCTTGTCATGGATGAAAATGATACCGTTCGCCGAAATCGTTTGCGTCTTTTGAACAAGTTTGCCCAGGTATTTAGTAATGTCGCCGATATTAGTGTGCTTTCTCGTAAGAAGTAGGGTACGCTTAGACTGATAAATGTTTGTATCTTTCTGAATACTTGACTGAAAGGGTTACAGCATGAGCACACTTGATATTGACAACAACTCTCTTGGTGATGGTCTGCCTATCGTCTACGTTTTGTCAGACTCTCGTGGAGAGACCGGTGCTGCAGTAGTTAAGGCTGCTGCTGCTCAGTTTGGCGATGATTCCGTAGAGATTGTAAGGGTTCCAAACATTCACAGCGTTGATGATGTACGTGCATACTTCAACGAGCATGAAGATGAGAATCGCCCTCGCGCAGTCTTCCACACCTTTGCAGATGGTTCTCTTAGAAGAGAGATTCGTCGTGAGCTTGATCAGCGCCTCATCCCATCTATTGACCTTCTAGGACCAGCAGTAAACGTTATTTCTACGCTTACGGGTGAAGAGCCAAGTCATGCAATTGGCGCTTTCTTTGAGGGAGTTACACGCTAAGAGAGTGCTGACGCCTCAAAATATCAAAAAGTTAAATGAGCATCCACTTTGGGTGCTCATTTTCTTTATGGAGAATTTCACAATTTGCAACCATAAGTTTGTAAATCATTCTGTGAACGGTCGATATTGACCGCTCACCGTTATTTTGTTCAGATGGAACGCGTAGGTTGGTAACATACTATGAATGTGAAGACAGAACCTACTTGTTTGGTTTGATGTCTTTGCGTTCAATTGTGTTGGTGCACGCTTTGCGTGTGACAGTTTGAGAGTTTGGAGTGTTATGTCCGAGAAGCACGTTTACAGCTTCGGAAAGGACCACGCCGGTAACGATGTTACTGAGGTCGCTGGCGCATCCGTAGAAGAGGCAAAGTGGATTGTTGGTGGCAAGGGTGCAAACCTTGCAGAGATGTCTAAGATTGGCCTGCCTGTACCTCCAGGATTCTCAATTACTTGCCAAACTTGCGTTGCTTATTCCAACAACGGCAACGTCTGGCCTGAGGGCGTCACTGATGAGATTGACGCTGCAATGGCTACTCTTGAGGAGCGCATGGGCAAGAAGCTCGGCGATGCAGAAGATCCACTGCTTGTCTCCGTCCGTTCCGGTGCTCCATTCTCCATGCCTGGCATGATGGACACTGTTCTTAACCTTGGTCTTAACGATGAGTCTGTTCAGGGCCTCATTAAGCAGACTGGTAACGAGCGCTTTGCTTGGGACTCTTACCGTCGTTTTGTTCAGATGTTCTCTGGCGTTGTTATGGGCGTCTCTGGACAGCTCTTTGAGGACGCAATTGCTGCTAAGAAGGCCGAGAAGGGCGTTAAGCTTGATACAGAGCTGGACGCAAATGACCTTCGTGACCTTGTAACTTGGTTCAAGGGCATCTTTGCTGCTAACGTTGACGTTAAGGAGCACCCAGAGGTCTCCAAGAACGGCTACGCAGTCTTCCCAGCTGATCCTTACCTCCAGCTCCGCCTTGCTGAGCAGGCAGTCTTTGGTTCTTGGATGAACGACCGCGCAATCCTTTATCGTAAGCAGAACAAGATTCCTGATGAGCTTGGTACTGCAGTTAACGTTCAGGTCATGGTCTTTGGTAACAAGGGTGAGACTTCTGCAACTGGTGTTGCATTTACTCGTAACCCTGCAGACGGTACCAACGAGCGCTACGGTGACTTCCTGATTAACGCTCAGGGCGAGGACGTTGTTGCTGGTATTCGTAACACTGAGCCTATTGCAGACCTTGTTAAGGTTCCTGCACTCAAGGAGGCAGGCGAGGAGCTCTTCCACGTCTTCGAGATTCTTGAGGATCACTACGCAGACATGATGGACATCGAGTTCACCATTGAGAATGGTAAGCTCTGGATGCTTCAGACTCGTGTTGGTAAGCGTACTGCTCTCTCTGCACTCAAGGTTGCAATTCAGATGTACGAAGAGGGTCGTATTACCAAGGAGCAGGCTGTTTCTCGTGTTGCTCCTGAGCAGCTCGATCAGCTTCTGCACCCACAGTTTGATCCTAACGCTGAGTATGAGACCATTGCTAAGGGTCTTAACGCTTCTCCTGGTGCAGCTGTTGGTGCTGCAGTCTTCTCTTCTGCAGACGCTGAGGCTTTTGCAGAGGCAGGCAAGCCTTGTATTCTTGTCCGTTGGGAGACTACTCCAGATGACCTCCACGGCATGGTTGCTGCAGAGGGCATCCTGACTTCCCACGGCGGCAAGACCAGCCACGCTGCTGTTATTGCTCGTGGTATGGGTGCTCCTTGCGTCTGCGGTGTTGATACACTCCGCATTGATGCTGCTAACAAGCGCTTCACCGTTGCTGATTCCGGCCTTGTTGTTAACGAGGGCGATGTTATCTCCATCGACGGTACCACTGGTGACGTCATCCTTGGTGCTGTTGAGCTTGTTCAGCCAGAGCTTTCTGGTGACCTTCAGACCATCCTTGCATGGGCAGACGAGGTCCGTCTTGACGAGTCCCGTGGTCGCGTCATTGGTGTTCGTGCAAACGCTGATAACCCAGCAGATGCTCAGACTTCCGTTGATAACGGCGCTGAAGCAATCGGTCTTGACCGTACTGAGCACATGTTCCTTGGTGAGCGTAAGCACCTCATTCAGGACTTCATCCTTGCAGACTCTGAGCACGGCCAAGCTGCTCAATAGCAAGCTGCTTAACGTCCTCAGAG
>CAUTGQ010000060.1:0-7358 GCA_963538075.1 uncultured Atopobiaceae bacterium | reverse complement strand
CCACGCCAGATATTAGAGCTCTTTGTAGACAGGGAACCACTTGAGTGCGTCAACTGCTTCTTTTGCATTGGCAATTGGCTCGCGGTTCAGGCCCTGCTTGATTGCTTCCTCTGCAACGCCAACAGCAATACGCTCGGAGAACTCGGTAATCTTGGAGACTGGAGGAAGAATTGCAGCTCCAGGCTTTGTGGTGTCGACGATTCCGCCAAGCGAGTGAGCTGCGAGGGAAATCATCTGGTCCGTGAGCAGGCGAGCCTTTGATGCAAGAACACCCAAGCCAAGGCCAGGGTAGATGAGAGCGTTGTTGGCCTGGCCAATCTGGTAGGTTACGCCGCCAAGCTCCACGTCATCGGATGGAACGCCGCAGGCTACAAGCGCGCGACCATCGGTCCAGGTCAGCAGGTCTTGGGCGGTTGCCTCCGCAAGCTTAGTTGGGTTGGATAGAGGGAAGACCATTGGACGCTCACAATGAGCTGCCATTTCGCGGATAATCTCCTCGGTGAAGGCACCGTGAACAGTGGAGGTACCAACCATGATTGTTGGGTGGACTGTCTTTACGATTGCCGCCAGGTTAGTGAGCTCATCAGCGTTTGCAAACTCAGAACGCTTGCGAGCAAAAGGCTTTTGCTGTGGAGTGAGGTTGTCCATGTCGTCAAAGAGCAGGCCCTGGCGGTCTACCAGGTAGAAGCGCTTGCGAGCCTCTTCGCGATCCATTCCCTGGTCCACAAACTCCTGCAGCACACGCTCAGCAATACCGCAACCAGCAGTTCCTGCACCAAAGCAGAGATATACCTGGTCGACAAGTTTCTCGCCAGAAATGTTGAGGCCACCGAGGATGCCTGCGAGGGTAACAATGCCAGTACCCTCGACGTCATCGTTGAAGACTGGGTAGGTGTTCTTGTAGCGGTCCAGGATTGCCGCGGCGTGTGAGCGGCCGAAGTCCTCAAAGTGCAGGTAGAGGTTAGGGAAGAGCTTCTCGACGGTGGTTACAAAGTTGTCAATGAAGGCGTTGTAGCGGTCTTCGTCGACACGCTTGTGGCGCTCGCCCAGGTACAGTGGGTCATCGAGCAACTCCTGGCGGTTAGTACCGGCGTCGATAACAACAGGCATGATGCGGTTTGGATCAACGCCAGCTGCGGCGGTGTAAACCATGAGCTTACCGACAGAAATCTCAACGCCGTTAGTGCCCCAGTCGCCGATGCCCAAAATGGCTTCTGCGTCGGTAACAACAATCAGGTCAATGTCTCTACCTGCGGCTGCATTCTTCAGCGAGGTCTCAAGGTCCTCAGGACGATCGGCGGACAGGAAGCATGCGTACTGCGAGTCAACGTAGCGCTGGGAGTACTGCTCAATGTCGGGCGCGATGGTTGGATCGTAGACGATAGGCATGAACTCTTCGACATGCTTTGAGAACAGGTTATAGAACAGCGTGCGGTTCTCGGAGAAAAGCCTCATGAGATAGTGACGCTTTGTCTCTAGATCGGGATACTGCTGGAAAAGCACGTATGCTTGTTCAGCCTGCTCCTCGATAGTCTGAATGTTTGGAGGTAGAAGGCCTACCAGACCATATTTCTGGCGCTCCTCCTGCGTAAAAGCGGTTCCCTTGTTCAAAAATGGATCGTTCAGTAGTTCAAAACCCGTCTTCATAACAGCTCCCAAGTGCATTGTATTCCCAGGTACATTGACTGATGAAATGCAGCTTTCAGTGAAACATCAATGGCGTCTGTGCAGACTCTTAGAGATAACAATACTCATTTCATATTACGTTTTCTTGGGAAATTGATGAATTTACATCTCGGCAAAGGTAAGCGGTCTGAAATTGCGAGCCAAAACAACACCGGGATCGTACATATTGTGGGACAAAACTTCACTGGGGTGGTACAAATTCCAGCCAACTGCGGTTTTGTTGAGCGCTCGGGGTGCAAGTGGTAAAAAATGCGTTTAGTTGGAATATGCAGCGGCGGTTGATTTTTATGCATGCCATTTACCTGCGGTTTTTCGTTGGACAAAAATAGTGAAATCTGGACACTTTTTGCCACCTGCGCAAACGTGAAGCAGAAAATTCCGTGATTGCGATTTCATTTCCAACTAAACGGATTTTTTACCCAAAAGAGGGGGTCAGATTTTGTGAGTCAAATTCTTGATACAAAACTCCGCATAAACAAGGTGGAATATGCAATTTCTTTGGGTGATTGGAAGTTGCTCGGCCAACTGGAGAGCGGTCAGCCTTCAAAGTGATGTTATTTCACTACAACGGCGCCTTCAGGCAGCGCAATATCCGCATCTGTTGCAATCAAGAGATTGTTGCCTGGGGTTTTAGGAGTATCGGGCCACTCGGGTACGTACGCGACGTGCGCAAACTCGCGCGCAAACACGTCTGCAACCTGGGAAAGTAGCGCAGATCCGCGGCCTTCCAGCGGGCAGCGAACATCGGCCAGATAAACTCCGCCAGACGCAAGTTTTTCCTTGACCACTTGTGCGCCAACCACTGTTCCCAGAGGTCCAAGCGATTTTCTACCAGCAAATACCTCGTTTACCAGCATATCTATGCTGCCAGCTTCTGTATTCTGCAGAACCTTCCATGCATCGTCTTCGATAACGCGCAGCTCACTTGAAGCCACAGCCAGCGCTTCGTCCAGAAAGAAATGTTCGCGCGCAAGCGAGACTATCTTCGGATCAATCTCAATCGCGTCAATAACGCTGCCTCTCATGTGCGTGGCCAGGTACTTTGGCAGCGAGAAACCTCCGCCGCCCAGAATCACAACGCGACCCTGCGGAGCCACCTGCTGGATAAGCTGCGCCATCATGCGGTGATAGTGGACGCAGAGCTCAAAGCGCAGTTCAGGCACAATGTAGCTCACGGACTGGAAGGTGCCATTAACGTTGAGCAGTCTAATGGGCGTACCGTCGGCGTCCTCGGAGTCAAAAATCATCGTGAGGCCAAATTTGGTACGCGTCACAAAAACGCCTCGAGCGCGTAGAATTAACAGAAATAGCTGGTAAATGCCAATAACAGCAAGCCCCGCTACGGTCGACCAGATAAAAAATGTCCAAAAATCATGTAAGACCATGTTAATTCCTTGTTAGTAAGGTTTCCCTCGGTTATACTAGCCGATACGGCGTTTTTTCTGAACGCTTTTACAGGAAAAGATTTTCTGGGGGTTTATATGATTTTAGGACTTGGTATTCCTGAGCTTCTGATTATTGTTTGCGTTGTTATGGTCATCTTTGGACCTAAGAACCTTCCAAAGCTCGGCAAGGCTGTCGGCGAGACCGTCAAGAGCGTTCGTGAGGGCATGGAGTCTGAGACCAAGGAAGAAGCCAAGGAGCCAGAGGCTGAGCTCGTTGAGGACGAAGAGTCCAAAAAGGCTGAGTAACCCCATCTCACACGTATAGACCGACTGACCCATCAACAGAAAGAACACGATGGACACTACTAAAGAGATTGTACTTACCCCAGAAGGCCGTCAGAAGCTTGTCGATGAGCTGGCTTATCGTGAGGGCGAGAAACACGACGAGATTGTTGAGCGCATCAAAGAGGCCCGTGGTTTTGGTGACCTTTCCGAGAACTCCGAGTATGACGCTGCAAAAGAAGAGCAGTCTCACAACGAGTCCCGCATCAACGAGATTCGCCAGATTCTCTCTGTCGCAAAGGTTGTCGAGGGCGGCAGCAAGCGCAATGTCACCGTTGCAATCGGCACAACCGTCGAGCTTGCTGATGCAAAAGGCAAGACAACTAAGTATGTAATTGTTGGTACTACAGAGACAAACTCCCTCGAGCACAAGATCTCTAACGAGTCTCCAGCTGGCGAGGCTCTTATTGGTCACAAGAAGGGCGACGAGGTTGAGTTCACCACGCCAAACGGCAAGGTGAAGAAGTACACCATTACCTCTATTACTCGCTAGACTGGCACAAAAGATATTTGGTCGCCCCGTGTCCGTCTGGCGCGGGGCGTTTTTACGTGGAGGATACATGTCCGAAGTAGAGAACAACATCGCTGGTAGCTCATCTGCCGCTGAGAACGCTGCTGCAACTGCCGCAGAGAACGCTGCTGCAACCGCCGCCGACGCAACTGAAGCCACCCCAGAGGCTTCCATCAACGACGAGCGCGCCCAGCGCAAAGCCCGTCGCCAGGCACTGCTTGACGCCGGTGTTGACCCATACCCAATCAAGTCCACCGTTACCGCTCACGTCGCTGAGCTGGAGGAGCGCTACGCTGACCTCGAGGACGGCCAGACTGGCGAGGAAGTCTATTCCGTCGCCGGCCGCGTCCGCGCCATCCGCAACCAGGGCAAGATTGCGTTTGTCGTGGTAGAGGACTATACCGGCCAGATTCAGCTCTTCTGTCGCATCAACAACCTTGACGAGAAGAACTGGGAGCTCCTGGGTCTTCTCGACCTTGGCGATATCATCGGCGCAACCGGCGCTATCATGCGTACGCGCCGCGGCCAGCTTTCCCTGGCAGTCACCTCGCTGGAGGTCCTCTCCAAGTCGCTGCGTCCTCTGCCAGAGAAGTTCCACGGCCTCACCGACCGCGAGGTTCGTTATCGCCAGCGCTACGTTGACCTCATCATGAACCCCGAGGTCCGCGACGTATTCCGCAAGCGCTCACAGATTATCTCCATCATCCGCCAGTTCATGGAGGCAGACGGTTACATGGAGGTTGAGACCCCTGTTCTCCAGGAGATCCTTGGCGGCGCAAACGCAAAGCCGTTCATCACACACTACAACGCTCTGAACACCGAGAACTACCTGCGCATTGCAACTGAACTCCCGCTGAAGCGCCTGCTTGTCGGCGGACTTGAGCGCGTCTACGAGCTTGGTCGCCAGTTCAGAAACGAGGGCACCGACCTCACGCACAACCCAGAGTTCACTTCCATGGAGGCATACGCCGCCTACTCTGACCTGGCCGGCATGCGCGAGCTGTCCCAGAACCTCTTCCAGGAGATTGCCCGCAAGGCTTGCGGCTGCGAGGAGGGCCACGAGGTCATCACCTACCAGGGCACCGAGGTTGACCTCTCCGGCAACTGGCGCGTTGCATCCCTGGCAGAGATTGCGTCCGAGGTCACCGGCGAGGAGCTCTCCATTGACACCCCTGTCGAGAAACTCCGCGCAGTCCTGGACCGTTACGAGATTGAGTGGAATCCAGAGTGGCAGGCCGGCAAGCTGCTGTTTGAGATTTACGACGAGCTTGGCGAGAAGAGCATCGTAAACCCAACCTTTGTCTGCGATTATCCTGCAGAGGTTTCTCCACTCACCAAGCGCAAGGCAGACGACCCTCGTCTGACCGACCGCTTTGAGCTCATTATTTGCGGCGCCGAGTACGCAAATGCATACTCCGAGCTCAACGACCCTGTTGACCAGGAAGAGCGCTTTGCCGCCCAGATGGAGGCCAAGCGCCAGGGTGACGAAGAGGCCATGGAGTACGATTACGACTTCATCCGCGCACTTGAGTACGGTATGCCACCAGCGGGCGGCATCGGCTACGGCATCGACCGCATGATGATGCTCTTCTGCGATCAGCCTTCTATCCGCGACGTCCTTCTTTTCCCACAGCTCAAGCCCGAGAAGCGCTAGGAGCTTGGAACTTTAGCTGCCTAGGCGCAGCGCATAAACGCATCAGCCCGGTATCCGCTTGTTGCAGGTACCGGGCTTTTTGTGTGCGGCAACGCGGTCTTCTCGGCAGCACGGGTTTCTCGCCCGACGTTTGTGTGGTTCGTACGGAGGAGAAAAATCCAACGCGAGTCGTATGTTTGCAGAGCCTTCTGATGGGTATAAATCAGAAATATATAGAGAGTTTTGAGAGGTTTCAGCACATGTTTGATAAATTCACTGACAGAGCGCGTAAAGTCATGAGCCTGGCTCAGGACGAGGCTCGCGGTCTTGGCCAGATGTATGTTGGTACCGAGCACCTGCTACTTGCTCTCATCAAAGAGGGGGAGGGCATTGCTGCTCAAGCTCTGGCTAAGCTGGAGGTCTCGTATGACGAGGCCCTGGCAACCGTAAAAGAGCTCACCACGGGCGCAGGAGACCCTATTCCTGGCGGCCACATTCCGTTTACTCCTCGCGCAAAGCGCGTGCTTGAGGACGCGTACAGAGAAACTATGACCCACGGTCAAAGCTATATTGCAACAGAGCACCTGCTCTTGGGCATTGTATCTGAGGGCAATGGTCGCGCTATGGATGCCCTGCGTACCATGGGTGTCTCGGGCGACGCGGTAAGAAACGCCGTTGATGAGCTGGTTGCCCAGACTCCAGATGATGCACCAGCTGGTCCTCGTATGGCAGAGCCTCGCATTGAGGGTGGCATCTTTGGCATGCCTGTAGGCGCTGGTCAGATGCGTCCTAACGCAAACGACGATGCCTCCATGCTGGAGCAGTTTGGCCGCAACCTTACCAAGCTTGCCGCAGATAAAAAGCTTGACCCTGTCATTGGTCGCGACCGCGAGATTGAGCGTGTCATGCAGGTTCTTGCCCGCCGCCAGAAGAACAACCCACTTATCCTGGGAGATCCCGGCGTTGGTAAGACTGCTATTGTTGAGGGCCTGGCTCAGCTCATTGCTTCCGGCAACGTTCCTGACATTCTGCGCGGTAAGCAGGTTTGGACGCTCGACCTGGCAAGTCTGGTAGCTGGTTCTAAGTATCGCGGTGAGTTTGAGGACCGCATGAAGAAGGTTGTTGCTGAGCTGGAGAAATCCAAGAATGACATCCTCTTCATCGACGAGATTCACACCGTCATTGGCGCCGGTTCCGCAGAAGGCTCCATCGATGCCGCATCCATCTTAAAGCCACCGCTGTCTCGTGGAGAAATCCAGGTCATCGGCGCAACTACGGCAGAAGAGTACCGTAAACATGTCGAGAAGGACGCTGCATTTGAAAGGCGTTTCCAGCCAGTCAACATCGGCGAGCCAAATACCGACGACACCATTTCTATCATCCACGGTCTTCAGGACCGCTACGAGAAGCACCATCACGTCCACTACACCGAGGCTGCTATCAAGGCTGCTGTTGCGCTTTCTAGTCGCTACATCCAGGATCGTTTCTTGCCAGACAAGGCTATTGACGTCCTCGATGAGGCTGGCGCTCGCGCGCGCATCCACAAGATGAGCCTTCCACCAGAGATTGCCCAGGTAGACGCAGATCTTCTCCGCGTTCGTACCCAGAAGTCCGAGGCAGCAAGCGCTCAGGAGTTTGAGCAGGCAGCTCGTCTGCGTGACCAGGAGAAATCCCTGGTAGCAGAAAGGGACCGCCTGGAGACTCAGTGGCGTGAGCAGCTGGACAAGAATATTGTCACCGTTGACGAGGACGATATTGCAAAGGTTGTCTCTGGCATCACCGGTGTTCCTGTTTCTAACCT